>CAZIUT010000077.1:0-8676 GCA_964542545.1 uncultured Dysgonomonadaceae bacterium
AGTAAGTCTGTATTAAAAAAATTAAGTTGATGTGCTTTACAATTTAAAGTTATACTATTATCTCATTTGGCAAAATCACACAATTCATTCTAAAATCATGTGGTTCTACGGGTATTTCTTCTTTTAATTGAAAAGGAAAGCAAACACCAACTAAATAAGCATTATCAATAAGAGGCAACAGATTATCGTAGTATGCTTTGCCCCTTCCAAGTCTATTTAACTTCCTGTCAAATACGACCCCAGGAATAACCCCTAAATCAATTAACGAATAATCTGTGAAGTCGGAGCCTGTAGGCTCTAGTATTCCATAATCAGACAAGTGTAATTCGTTTTTACCTGTGTATTCTCTGAGCACAAGCTTGTCTTTTTTTACTACTGGCAGAATCATTTTTTTCTCATGCGCCCATTTTTCGATAAAGTCATGTGTAAAAACTTCTTTACCGAAACTATAATAAACAAGTATACATTTAGCTTCTTGAAATGCTTCCCGTTGAGTTAGCCTCTCAAAAATTTGTGATGAAAAGTTGTGCAAATCATCTTCGTTGTACTGCTCTTTCAATAACGCAATTTCGTTTCTTAAAGATTGCTTCATCGTCTTACTGCTATATAATTACTACCTGCTAAAAAGCAACTTGAAAGAAGTTGCTTATATAGGAAAAATTACTTATACCGTTCATTAATAACAGCATTTGGCGTAGCCTTTCCTGTTTCTAATAACTCAACCGCTATATTTACAAGATCATCCGACTCTAAATAAACTGGGTAATAACCATCATACCCCCAAAAGTGTCTTACAATAAAACCTCGCAAAAGGCTCTCAAGTAAATCCCTTGATTCGTTTATTAAATAAGGTCTCCTACGGATACCCTTTGAATCGGCATAACTAACTAAATTAAGCAATAATGGTTGTTTTTTCAAATAATCATTCAATTCACTCCATGACTCATAACCCTCAAGCTTCTCTCTATACATATCAGTATAGTAGGCAGCATACTCCTGCACGAAGCCTTTGCTCATTATCGAATTGTAATAAGAATTCACTGCAGTGGAATCGCGCGGCACAAAAACATCAGGCATAATACCAGATCCTCCATATACCGTTCTGCCTCCAACAGTTTCATAAGAGGTCATTTGCAAAGAATCAATATTGTTTGCATAATCGCCCTGCATATATCGATATACAGCTTCCATTTGATACTCATCATTTTTTCCCTTTTCGTAACTTCTTTGGATAGATCTCCCTGAAGCAGTATAATACCTTGCCACTGTAAGTCGCATCGCAGACCCATCTTCATATACGCGCTGACTCTGAACAAGCCCTTTACCATACGAACGTCTACCAATAACTAAACCCCTATCATTGTCTTGCACCGCTCCTGCAAATATCTCGCTCGAAGAAGCACTTAACTCATCAATAAGCACCACCAAGTCGTCAGATTTACATGTGCCTGTACCAGTAGCATAATTATCAGTACGCGGAAAATTGCGCCCTTCGGCGTAAACAATAAGGTCTCCCTTCGACAAAAACTCATTTGTCATAGAGATAGCTGCGTCTAAATACCCACCTTCATTTCCACGCAAGTCTATAATAAAAGATTGACAGCCTTGATTTTTAAGTTTAGATATTGCAGAAATAAACTCATTAAAAGTATTACCACCAAACTTCACTACCTTTATTAAACCTATCTCTTCTGTAATCATATAGGCAGCCTCAACACTGTTCACAGGAATATCTCCACGGGTAACAGTAATTTCTATCAGTTCTGGATTTGGCTTTCTATAAATGCCTAATCTTACTTTAGATCCGCTTTCGCCTCTCAAATTATCTACAACACCTGCATTAGAAATGGCTTTCCCAGCAACCAATGAGTCATTAACAGTAACTATTCTATCTCCAGGCATTATTCCTGCAGCCTCAGAAGGCCCACCATCAATAATTCCCATGACTACAATTGTATCATTTTGCACAAAAAACTCAACACCAATTCCTGAAAAATGTCCTTCTAATTCTTCAGTCAATCGCATCATTTGTTCCGATGTAAAATAGCGTGAATGAGGATCTAATCCTTCAACAACACTTGGGATTGCATCTTCAAGAAAAGAAGTCATGTCTATGGTGTCTACAAATGACTCATCGATATAACGAAGAACAGAATTAAATTTGTTCGACTTTGTTCTTCCACTACTGAAGTCAAAAACAGAGTAAGTATTACCAATGAAAACACCAATAGCAATACTAAAGGCAATCAACAAAGGAATCCAAGCTCTTAATTTTTTTTCGGTATTCATTTAATAAATATATTATATCTCACAATGTTTTTATTCTTCTAACTCAACAGAAACTATCTTTATGTTTGCGCGTTTCAAAAGTTCAGTTCCATCACTTAAGCGATACGAATTGGCATAAACCACTCGCGTTATACCTGACTGAATAATTAGTTTAGCACACTCAATACAAGGTGAAGAGGTGACATACAAAGTAGCACCCTCGCTACTATTGTTGGAACGTGCTACCTTGGTTATGGCATTTGCCTCGGCATGCAACACGTAGGGCTTAGTAACATTATCCTCATCTTCGCATACATTCTCAAATCCCGACGGAGTACCATTGTACCCATCTGAAATAATCATTTTGCCTTTCACTAAAATTGCTCCTACCTGACGACGCTTACAATAAGAATTTTCTGCCCATATAAGCGCCATGCGCATATAACGCTTATCTAGCAGGAGTTGTTTTTCTTTATTTTCATCCATAATGACTTACTTACGTTATTGCTAGAAGACTCATGTCAAGCCCCTTTACCGAATGAGTTAATGCACCAACAGAAATATAATCTACACCTGTTTCAGCATAACTCTTTATGGTATCTATCGTGATACCACCCGACGACTCCAACTCTACGCGACCATTTACAAGCTCTACTGCTTTTCGAGTAGCTTCGGGTGTAAAATTATCAAGCATTATTCTGTCAACACTACCCACACGCAAAACTTCATTGAGCTCGTCCATATCTCGAACTTCAATTTCAATTTTCAATGATTTGTTTTTTTCTTTTAAGTAGCTATTAGCACCAGTAATTGCATTCTCGATGCCGCCAGCAAAATCTATATGATTATCCTTAAGCAAAATCATATCAAACAATCCAATTCTATGATTTTCTCCTCCTCCTAGCTTCACCGCATTTTTCTCTAGCATACGCATCCCTGGAGTTGTTTTCCGAGTATCCAAAACTTTAGCTTTCGCACCTGCTATAAGAGTAACGTATTTGTTAGTTGCTGTAGCAACTCCACTCATGCGCTGCATTATATTCAGCATTATGCGTTCGGACTGTAAAATTGATTGCACTTTACCCTCTATAGTAAATACTACATCTCCTGGCTTTACTGCTGAACCATCGTTTACTAGAACATCTATTTTAAGATGTGTGTCAAGTTTATGAAGAACCTTTATTGCCACATCAACTCCTGCTAATATTCCTGCTTCTTTTATTACAAGCAATGCCTTCCCTACAGCAGTGTCAGGAATACTGCAAAAAGTAGTATGATCGCCTTCTCCAACATCTTCGGCAAATGCTAAATCGATTAAATTATTGATAAGTTGATCCATCAAAGTATTGTTTATTTAATAATAACGGAAATAAAACTGAGGATTAGCCTCATATTTATATAAACTCCTGGTTTTGTGGGTGCAAAAGTACAAAAAAAATAGTTACTTTTGCCACTTATTTTTTACAAATAGATTATACACCTACTAAAATATGAAAGCTGTACTACTGACAGTTGGCAAAACTGACATTAATTCTATTGCGATAGAGATAAACAAATACACCAAAAGAATTGGTCACTATCTTCCATTTTCGATGGAGGTAATACCCGACATTAAAAACAGGAAAAACCTATCACAAATACAGCAAAAGCTGAAAGAAGGTGAGTTTATTTTAAACAAACTACACAGTACAGACTATGTAGTTCTTCTTGACGAGGGAGGTCTACTCTTTGATTCTAATCAGTTTGCAAGACATATAGAGAATAAAAAAAACAACATTTCACGCAAGATAGTGTTTGTAATTGGCGGTCCTTATGGTTTTTCTGATGCTGTAAAAGCAAGAGCCAATGAAAAAATATCGCTATCTAAAATGACTTTTACACACCAAATGGTGCGCTTGATTTTTGTGGAACAGTTTTATCGCGCTATGACTATTTTGAACAACCAACCCTATCATCATAATTAATTTATCTTTATTACATCAACATCACTCACCTTTACCTTACTAATCAATAGTTCTCGGCGTTCTTTTCACTTCGTAAATATCGCTGCGTTTATCGCGCAAGTTAGTTACGCTTCCAAATTCGTTGAGCTCACGCAATAGATCTAAATCTAAGTCGGCGACCAATATCATTTCGGTATTAGGTGTAGCTTCTGCTTTTATACCATCGGCTGGAAAAGCAAAATCACAAGGAGTAAACACCATCGATTGCGCATACTGTATATCCATATTCTGCACTTTAGGCAAGTTGCCTACCGATCCAGCAATAGCAACATAGCATTCATTTTCAATAGCACGGGCTTGAGCACAGTTTCTAACTCTTGAGTAAGCATTTTGGGTATCTGTTAAAAAAGGCACAAACAAAATATCCATACCATCTTCGGCCATAATCCTACTCAGTTCTGGAAACTCTACATCGTAACAAATAAGCACTCCTATCTTACCGCAATCTGTATCGAAGGTCTGAAATTTCTCTCCACCCTGTAATCCCCACACACGTTTCTCATCTGGTGTTACATGTATCTTTTCATATCGTTCCGTTGTGCCATCACGTCTGCAAAGATACCCAGCATTATACAACCGTCCATTTTTCATTTCAGGCATACTGCCTGTTATAATATTTATATTGTATGAAACTGCAAACTCTGAGAGCTTTTCCATAATTGGCTCTGAATATTTAGCCAACTCTCTAATAGCACCAGCCTCTGGAAGATGATTATACTCAGACATAAGTGGTGCACTGAAAAACTCAGGAAACAAAACAAAATCGGACTGATATCCTGAAACAGCATCAATAAAAAACTCTACTTGCTCCATCACATCATCCAGGTTTCTATACAAACGCATTTGCCACTGAATGAGACCTACTCTAATGATTTTTTGAGTAAAAACGGGTTTCTTCTCTGGCTTTTCGTAGTAAATGTTTTTCCATTCCATGATTACTCCATAGCTTCCTGAAGCTTCATCGCCCTTTAAGTAATCTTTTACAATCTTTACTGGATGAAAATCGTTTGCCATTTGAAAGTCAAATACAGTGTCATGAATTTCTTTTCTACGAACTTTACTCACATACTGCTGTGGAGTAAGCTCTAGCGAATACCTATGATAATTGGGAATTCGTCCTCCAAAAACAACGCCTTTAAGGTTTAATTGCTCACAAAGCTCTTTACGATAATCATAAAGTCTTCTTCCGAGACGCAACCCGCGGTAGTTTTTTTGTATAAACACCTCAATACCATATAGCATGTCGCCGTCAGAGGCGTGAGTGCCAAAACTCTCATTGTCTGTTATAATATCATACGTGTGAAGCTCATCAAACTTTTTGTAGTCTACAACTATAGACAGAGCACAACCAGCCACTTCTCCATTCACAATTATTGCAACTTGACCCTCTGGGAAGATTTTAATCAGTTTCTCTATTTTCTCTTCCGTCCACATTTCGTCTGATATATGTTTATAAGAGTCTACCATAAAAGGCAGTAGTTCCCTGAAGGATTCAAGTGTAAGGTAGCTAATTTCTATATTTTCTATTTCCATATTCTCATTGTTGTTTTTTTACAGATTCACAAACTTATAATAAAAACATATAACAGATATCTAAAAATGGGTTTATATTTTCAAATACTCCTAATAATTAAATCTAACGCCATTATATTAACATCACTTGCCTGTACTCCAAACCTTTTAAATAATATAAGCAATCATACAATGTCAACTATTTTACTTTGCACTATCACATAAGTGGAAAATTGTTTATCTTAGCATATCATTTTATCGCTTCACACCAACAACAAAAACTATGAAACCAACGACAAAAACAGCAATAAACATTGCAATTTTACTATTATCTACAATGACCCTTTTCTCTCAAGACATTATTGGCACATGGCAAGGAATACTAAAAGTGCAAAGAGTAGAACTTGAAGTTGTTTTTCATATAGAAAGACAAGAAACAGAGCATACATCTCTTATGGATAGCCCCACACAAGGAGCCTTCGATATACCTACCACTAGAACAACTTTCAAAAATAATCTACTAGAAATAGCTGTAGCAAACTTAGGAGTATTATACCAAGGCAAACTAAACAATGACTCAATAACAGGCATTTTTAACCAAGCTGGCATGTCATTTCCTCTTACACTTGTTCGCACAGAAAAGAAAGAGCTATTGCGCCCACAAGAGCCCAATCCTCCCTTCCCCTACGAAGTAGAAGAGATAACTTTTAGCAATAAGAAAGAAAATATTAAACTTGCAGCTACACTCACTTTGCCGAGAAAAAAAGTGAAATCTCCTGTTGTTATTCTTATTGCTGGTAGCGGGCCCAACGATAGAGATGAAACGATATTTGCACACAAACCCTTTTGGATATTGGCTGATTATTTAACTCGCCAAGGAATAGCAGTGCTAAGATATGACAAAAGAGGCGTTGGAGAATCAGATGGAGAATATTTCACAGCTACAACCAAAGACTTTGCCGAGGATGTTGAAGCTGCAATTAGTTATTTGAAAACTAGAAAAGAAATTGATTCTACAAACATTGGTTTGATTGGGCACAGCGAAGGTGGAATAATAGCCCCTATGGTAGCTAACCAAAGTGATAATGTGAAGTTTATTGTACTAATGGCAGGGCTGGGTGTTGATGGTACTGAGTTAGTTCTGACGCAACATCAACATGAATTCGACAAACTAACACTCTCAGAGGATGAAAAAGAGAATCTCAATGACATTATAATTAATTTATACTCAAATGTATTGAATTGGACAGAATATGCTGGCACTGACGAAGAGCGCAAACAATTAAAGCATGATTTGGGCGTGCTCTGGCAAAATCTAACCCCTGAAACACAAGGAGGCTCAAAAGAATCTTTCATAAAACAGACAACATCCAAAATAATATCTCCTTGGTTTAGATATTTCCTTAAAATTAATCCATCAAAATACATCCAAGTACTATCTATGCCCATACTTGCTATTAATGGAGAAAACGACACTCAGGTTGAATACCAAAGCAACCTGAGTGGAATCGAGCAAGCACTAAAGAAAGCCAACAATAAACAGTATACCATTAAATCATATCCACACCTCAACCATCTTTTTCAAGAAAGCACAACAGGGAAAATTGATGAATATGGCAAGATTGAACAAACCATTTCACCTGCCGTGTTATCCGATATTGCTAATTGGATAAAAACGCAAGTAAAATAGTTTATATATATGTAAGAAAGGTAAGCTTCGGGGATATTTCTCTTTCTCTCTGAAAGTGACGATAGCGATAACCATTTATATTTTAAATCTTTGAGAAAAAGGCTCCCCTTTTTTTATTTTAAAAAAACTCAAGGCTCATGAGCTATCGTTTACTCTAATTATATCATAGCAGCACTAAAGAACACTGTTTTAAAGCCCCACACAGCAAGAAACCACAAAGTAGCCTCCGTTGGCCTCCTTAACTATTAAGAATACAAGAAGAGGCTCCTCTATGATTCTTAACAGTTAAGCAAAGAAAACAAGTCTCCGTTACCTCGCATAACAGTTAACGATCGTAACGGAAAGGTTTCTAGGCTAAAAAAACAAATCTATGTTTTGCAGTCTTTTTTCACCCTCCGTAAATATTATTGCAGATTAAATACAACCTAATCCAAAAGATTGAGTTTCATCTAATAAAACACAGCTTTAATACGACCTTAATTTTGTTTCATAATAATAACCCTCACTTTGATGTCGCTTTTCAGAGCACCTTTCCCATTTGAACTCCTTCCTTGCTATTAATCTCTATCCTACAGCATTCTTTTGATTTATAAGAAACAGCATTTCAAAAGGAATGCACATTATTTAGACAACTGAGGCAGCTAAAACAAACTGTTTATACAATCTTATTGGTTATAAATAGCGCAAAAAAAGGGTGCAATCGAGTAGGTAGAGGGATTACTCCCCCGCCCTCTCACACCACCGTGCATGCTCTCGCACACGGCGGTTTCTTTCAATTGTTTAACCTCACGTAGAAATGCTGGGCTAAGGCTCGTTTCTGTTCTCCTGCTTCTTTTACTTGAGACGCCTTTAATGGTATAGCTCCGTTTACGACTTCACTATTGACATAAGGGCATACAGAATCCTCACCTACTGCTGAGAATAAGTCTAATTGGTATTCTGTAACTTGCTGTCGCTTCATAAAACAAATTTTGAACTAACTGCTCCTTAAATTAAATGATTCAGACCTTCTTCTAAGAGTGTACAGCTCCTAAAGTACTATGTCCTCTGCTGACTTCTTGCATAATATGACGGTTTATAGCTATTCCGTCTGCACTATTGGTGCACTATGCAAGACCTCTCGGGATAAGCTTAACTAAACTTTCACAGTGTCTCGCCTGATTTACTCATATAGCTTACGGTTGATTTTTGGGCGCTCCCAAT
>CAZIUT010000078.1:0-8497 GCA_964542545.1 uncultured Dysgonomonadaceae bacterium
GAACATGAAGAGATCAGATATGCTGCCTCATAAAAATAACGGTAACAACTCATCGGGTAAATAGTCACTGAGTTTGTTAAGGATCCGCTTTAAACCCAAAAAGCTTCAATAGGCTCAGCCACCGGTATCCTCAACGGTCATTGAGCTTGTCGAAATGTCCTCTCCTAGAATTCAACAAAGAAAGAACATCCACACTACCTTTCACCCAACTCAATCACCTCTAAATCTCTGATATTGCCCTCATCCAACACAAAGCGCAATAATGTTCTCACCTTATGAAAACCGTATATGCCAGCCGCACCAGGATTCATATGTAAGGTTTGAATTTTCTTATCAAACATCACTTTCAGTATATGCGAGTGTCCAGCTATAAAAAGCTTGGGCGGATTAGCAAAAAGAGTGTTCCTGACACGAGGGTCGTATCTGCCAGGATAGCCACCAATATGCGTTATGAGGACATCCACTCCCTCAATTGTGAAACGATTGTTCTCAGGATACGCTTGTCGTAAATCTTGCCCATCAATATTTCCGTACACAGCACGAAAAGGTTTAAATGCCTCAAACTTCTCTGCTACTTGCATAGACCCGATATCTCCTGCATGCCATATCTCGTTACATTCTTTGAAGTGAGTTATATACTTATCGTCCCAGTGGCTATGTGTATCTGATAAAAGTCCTATTTTCTTCATCCTTTATTTTTTTATTAGAACAAAGTTATTAAATTTACGTTACTTAAATGTTATACCATGTGTTCAAAAACAAGTATATATGAAGAAGCTTTAGAAATAGATATACTTTTGATTACTTGATACCAATAAATATATTGATAACAATACGATGAATAGCACAGGATAAAACAAACGTAGAGCCACTAAACTTAAAGTTATGGAGAAAAGCAAAAAGCCAAAATATAAGTACTTTAAAAGAGATATCAGCTGGCTATCCTTCAACTATCGTGTTTTGCTTGAAGCAAAAGACAAATCATTACCTGTGTATGAGCGTATCAAGTTTTTGTCTATCTTCTCTTCTAACCTCGAAGAGTTTTACAAAGTTCGTGTTTCTAGCTATCATAGTTCTTTATTAGAAGACATCAAAGAGGAATCGGTGGAAGAGGCTTTAAAGACACTCTCTGAAATAAAGACAGTGGTAATGCAACAAGAAGAAGAGTATTACCGAATATTTAACGATGAAATTCTCCCCGAACTAAAAGAGAATAACATTATTCTTTATCAATCGGAAGAAGTGTTGCCTTTTCATCGTGAGTTTGTTACTAAATTCTTCAACGAAGAGGTGTTCCCCTACCTCACCCCCATGATTATTCAGAAAGACTATATCCATTCTTTCATCCTTGATGCACGCATCTATCAGGTGATTAGTTTGTTGCCGCGGAAAAAGAAAGATGTAACTCCTCAACTGAGCGATTACACCTACGCAATTATGAAGATACCATACACAAAGGTGCCCCGATTCATTGAATTGCCTTCGCAAGATGGTTTGCATTACATCATGTTTATAGACGATATCATTAGAGCAAATCTATCAAGTGTGTTTCCAGGTTATAAAGTTGGCGAATGCTATAGTTTGAAAATATCGAGAGATGCTGATTTTTCTGTTGAGGATGAAGACCATACCAACCTTGCCGAAAAGATTCTAAAGAAAGTTCGGAAACGGAAGATTGGAGCTGTTACACGCTTTCAGTACGATAAAGCGATGCCCGACTACTTCCTTGAGTATTTACGCGACACATACGAGATTGAAAAAGAGGAATTGTTGCCATCGGGACGATATTTAAATTTAGACGATTTAATGGCACTACCCAACCCCAGCGACAAAATACTAACAGCCAATTTGCCTTCGGCGCTTCGTATACCTGAGTTTGAAAGAAACTCTTCCCTATTAAGTGTTCTTCGCAAGAAAGATATATTGATGCACTTTCCATATCAATCTTTCGATTACTTGATACGCTTTCTGATGCAGGCAGCATTTGACCCAAAAGTATTGGAAATAAAAGTAACGCAATACAGAGTAGCAGAGGACTCGACAGTAATAAACAGCCTGATAAGCGCAGCTAAGAACGGGAAAAAAGTAACAGTTTTTGTAGAACTCAAAGCTCGCTTTGATGAAGAAAACAATTTCCGAACTGCAGAAGCTATGCAACAGGCAGGTATTAAAATTATATATAGTATACCAGGATTGAAAGTACATGCAAAGTTGGCTTATGTGCGCAAACGAAGCAAAAACCCAAAAGTTCCGATTAAAGGATATGCCTATTTAAGTACAGGCAACTTCAATGAAAAAACCGCTCGCATCTATAGCGATATGGGACTGCTAACATCTAATCTGGATATAATAACAGAGATAGACCAACTCTTTAAAATGCTAGAAGGTAACCCGCAGACAATTAGTTTCGAGCATTTGCTAGTTGCACAATTCAACATGTTGCCAACGCTACTTACAATGATTGATAGAGAGATAACACATGTTAAAAATGGAAACAAAGGTCGTATTATCCTAAAAATGAATAGTTTGCAAGACAAGAAAATGATTAGAGAACTCTACAAGGCAAGCATTGCAGGTGTTGAGATTGATTTAATTATAAGGGGCATTTGCTGCTTAGTTCCCAACCAATCCTATAGCAAGAATATAAAGATAACACGCATTGTTGACTCCTATTTAGAACATACCCGTATTTGGCATTTCAACAATAACGGAAACCCTACTTATCATCTTACATCGGCCGACTGGATGGAGCGTAATTTAAGACGACGCATTGAAGCAGCTTTCCCAATATATTGTGAAAAACATCAACAACAAATAATGGACTTTCTCACCATTCAATTAAATGATAATGTAAAAGCCTGTACTATAGATGAAAACCTGAGTAATATTTTCAAAATAAACAATGAGCCAAAAGTTAGAGCACAACGCGACTTCTACAATTATTTGAAAAAAGAAACTGAGGCGAACAAATAAGAAATAGATGCGTTAATCTTTTTTAGAAGAAGAAACTCCTCACATTTAAGCGAAAAGTGTATATTTGCAATATGAAAAAGTTTTTATCCATTTCATTGGCTTTCCTGCTGGCTTGCATAATCACATATGCAGGCTCGGGAATAAATGCTTATTCATTTTGCTGTGAAGACTGTCATACCTTTGGCGTTGAAGCAATTGTTAGTGAAAAATGTTGCGACGTTCATTACTACAAACATTCTATAGAACAAGAGAGTAACAACAATGCTATTTGTGACAACTCACATGAGCAATGCTCAATTGATCGTTTAGATATCGACTTAGAAGATGCTCCAACTGAAAGCAAACAAATCCAAAAATATATCAAACAACTTGATATTTACTTCACAACACTGCTCTATTTATCCAATATAATAGAGCCAGACGAAACCGTTACTGGGCATGTATCACAAACACAATGCCCCCCTAACCTAAGCCAACATACTTACTTCTCGTTGCTCGAAACTCTTATAATTTAGTAGTAAAACAACTGTGTTTAAACTCACTACGGATAGACATTTAACTATTCGTAAAGCACTGTGTTTTTTTATATAAAAACATACAATACTGTTTTACATACAAATTATAAGTTATGATTAAAAAGCTAATTCTATTAATATTATTAATATTATTCATCTCATCAATTTCAATTTACGCTACCGACAAGGTGAAAGGCTACGTTTTTGATGAGACAAAAGATCCTGTTATTGGCGCAAATATATATTGGGAGAAATCTAAAAAAGGTACTGTAACTAACCTCGATGGTTACTTTGAAATAGATGCACCTTCATCTCACGAGCATCTGATGGTGAGCTATACAGGATATTCTACACAATCGCTACATTTAGACAACCACGATGAAGAAATCACGATCTTTCTGAAAGAAGATTTAGAACTTCAAGAAGTAGTGATAAGTTCACGTAACCTTGGCACAATTGCTAATAGGACATCGGTGTTGCAAGAGCAAAAGATTACTTATGCAGAGATTTGCCGTGCTGCATGTTGCAACCTTGGCGAAAGTTTTGAAACAAATCCATCGGTAGACGTTGCCTATAGTGATGCTACAACTGGTGCAAAGCAAATTAAACTACTTGGCCTTGCAGGCACTTATGTGCAAATGCTAACCGAAAACTATCCCAACTTTAGGGGTGTATCTTCACCATTTGGTTTAGATTATGTTCCTGGGGCTTGGATGGAAGGGGTTTATATCTCAAAAGGAACTTCGTCTGTTAAAAACGGATATGAAGCCCTAGCAGGACAAATAAATGTGGAATATAAAAAGCCTACAACTGCCGACATTCTTTCTGTCAATTTGTTTGCCAACGATGCACAACGGATGGAAGTAAACGCAGATGCAAGTTGGCATGTTAATGAAAAACTATCTACAGGATTGTTTGCTCATTACTCTAACGACATGAATGGTCAAGATGAAAACGATGATGCTTTCTTAGATTATCCGAAATCTAACCAACTCAACTTGATGAATCGTTGGAACTATGAGTCAGGCAAGTACATGTCACAATATGGTGGTCGCTTCATTCACGAAGAGCGAATTGGAGGACAAGATCCGAAACAGGTGTCTACTAATCCGTATGAGATATCATTGAAAACGAATCGTGGAGAGATGTTTACCAAGCAAGCATACGTAATTAACGATAGTGAATTGCCAGAAAGTGTTGCCTTAATTGCATCGGGTTCTATTCATGATCAAGAGTCGATGTTTGACACCAAACAATATGATGTTACACAAAAGAACTTATACGCAAGTTTGCTCTATGAAAAAGTTTTTTCGCACAAACACAGTTTAAGTACAGGATTGAGTTTGAACTACGATGAGTTTAAAGAACTATTGAAAACCACCAACTACAACCGTCGCGAAGCTGTGCCAGGCATTTATGCACAATACACTTACAACCTCAACGATAAGTTTATTCTATTGGCTGGACTGAGAGCAGATTACAGCTCAAGGTATGGCACATTTATTACACCTCGATTGCATCTCAAATACAATCCCTATGATTGGGTACACTTTAGAGGTTCAGTAGGTAAAGGTTACAGAACTGCCAATATATTGGCCGAAAACAACTATCTGCTGGCAAGCTCTAGAAAAGTAAACATTGCAGACAACCTTGAGCAAGAAGAAGCTTGGAATGCTGGAGTGAATGCTACTTTCTATATTCCTATAGCAGGTAAACAGTTGTCTGTGATTGGAGAATATTACCAAACTAACTTCAACAACCAGATAGTTGTTGATATGGACAGTAATCCGCATGCTATTAGTTTCTACAATTTGGGTGATGGCAAGTCAACCACCAACAGCTCTCAAATAGAGATGAGCTATCCTTTCTTCGATGGATTTACATTTACTGCAGCTTATAGGTGGACAAATTCAAAATCGGATTATACCAACCAAGAAACAGGCGAGGTTACTCGTTTATATAAACCATTGCTGAACGATTACAAAGGATTGGCAACGGCTTCTTATCAAACACCATTGGGTAAATGGCAATTTGACCTTACTGCTCAATTTAATGGAGGTGGCAGAATGCCAACACCCGACGCAACTACACCACTTTGGGACGAAACATTTAGCTCGCACACAGTTGTGAATGCACAAATAACAAAATATTTCCGTAATTGGAATATATATTTGGGTGCAGAGAACTTGTTCGACTATCGTCAAGACAATCCGATAATTGATGCAGCCAATCCACGTAGCAATAACTTCGATGCTACCATGATTTGGGGGCCAGTGCATGGTCGCAAAGTATATGGAGGATTGCGTTTTACGATTCCTCGTTTATAATCTTCCTGGCTGGCGCAGGTCTCTGACCTGTGCCTTGAGAGTTAGAGGCACAAGTCTGGAGACTTTCGCCAGCGCAAAATAAACTAACAAGACAAACACTTAAAACAAATCAAAAACATGAAGAAATTAGTTACACTATTACTTGTATTTGCTTGCATAACAAGCATGGGTTTTGCTCAAAAGCCAAAGAAAGCAGAAAAGAAAAAAGAGACTGTTGAGATTCGTCTCGATGACATGTGCAGTAACTGCGTAAATAAGATTAACAGCTATATTGCCTTTGAGAAAGGCATCACAGCGTTGGATATCAATCAAGAGAAAGGCTCAGTGAATGTGACCTATTGGGCAAACAAAACTGACACTACTAAATTGAGAAAAGCCTTCACAAAAGTAAAGCTAAATGTGGAAGAGATGAAGATGGTGGAAGAAGTTAAAGATGATGTTGAAAATAAGAAATAGAACTCATCTGACAAATGAATAATATAACTAATAAACGGATACCTTAGATATGGTGTCCGTTTTTTTATTGCAGCTTACACAAAGTATAACAATGTACTTTAAAGAAATGCCCACAGATAGATTTCTCTCTTCTAAATAATGTTTATCTTTGTGCAATGATTATTTTTTTTGATGCCTACCAAAGCATCATATATAATTCACAATATTGAAAAAAACAGAACTATCCAATATGAAAATATTAATTACACTTGCTACTATTTTATTCTCATTCGCACTCAATGCTCAAGAGATAAGTGGCACTTACTACGAAGGCCCCGACTCCATCTCTTTCAATGACAATCGCGTAATATTTAGCGTGAGAGGCAATGATGGCCTTGGCGTGGTGTTCACAGCTGAAGGAACTTATGAAATAATGGACGATTTCATAATAATAAACACAGAAACATACAGTGGTGTAAAAACAAGAGTAGAAACGAGCCCTGCCGAAAAGAAAGACACTATACAAGTGCAACTTTTTGATGAGAATGGTTATTCAATAAAAGGAGTACGCGCAGAATTTCTAGATAGAAAAAACAAGCCCCTCAATTTAAAGATAAGCGATGACCATGGCGTTGTTTTGCACAAAAACAACCCCAAGATAACTGCAATAAAAGTTTCTGACCTGTTATATGACAAAGCTATATTTGACTTCGTAGCTGGCACAGACTATACCGTTCATTTGGTAAAAAACAGGATATTGGAAGACAAAACAGTGATTTTTAAGATAGAAGATAGAGACGACAACAAACTAGCAATAAAGCTCTTATCAACCGATTTCAACAGGAGCAACCCTTCTTCTTCTCAATTACAAAGATTAGACAAAAAAACTAAAGCTGTTATCGACAGAACTCGCTCGTTTGAAATACCTGAATTCTAACTTTCAAACTAGAGCATCTATGTGCTAAGCCTCATAAGGTCCAAACCATTTTTAAGAACTAGCTCACACGAGTCACTCCAAAGGAGAAATAACAATGAAAAATATAAAGAATTACGAAATAATGGCCCCCGTAGGTTCATACGAATCTCTTATGGCCGCTATACAAGGAGGTGCAAACTCTATCTATTTTGGAATAGAAGGATTGAACATGCGCGCTCGGTCGGCCAATAACTTCACTACAGAAGACTTGTTCAAGATTGTAGAAATATGCAATAAAAACGGTCTCAAGTCTTACCTTACTGTAAACACAGTGATATATGATGGCGATATTGAACTGATGCGAACCATTATTGATGCTGCAAAAGAAGCCAAAGTGTCGGCTATTATTGCATCGGACGTTGCTGTGATGATGTATGCGCGGACAGTGGGTGTAGAAGTTCACCTTTCTACTCAATTGAACATCACCAATACGGAATCGCTCAAGTTTTATGCACAATTTGCCGATGTAGTGGTATTAGCGCGTGAACTGAACCTCGACCAAGTAGCACAGATATATAAAGACATTAATGAGCAGGAGATAAAAGGTCCTGCGGGCGAGTTGATTCGCATTGAAATGTTTTGCCATGGGGCATTGTGCATGGCAGTATCCGGTAAATGCTACTTGAGTTTGCATGAGAAAGATAAATCGGCCAACAGAGGAGCTTGCAATCAGATTTGCCGTCGTGCTTATATAGTAAAGGACAAAGAGAGTGAGATTGAATTAGAGATAGACAACGAGTACATAATGTCGCCCAAAGACCTCAAGACAATTCATTTTATGAATAAAATGATGGATGCTGGTGTTCGCGTATTTAAGATAGAGGGCAGAGCACGTGGACCAGAATATGTAAGACGTGTAACCGAATGTTATAAAGAGGCCGTGGTTGCTTATTGCAACAATGAATTCACGGAAGAGAAAATAGAAGTATGGAACGAGAAATTGGCTACAGTTTTCAACCGCGGATTCTGGGATGGTTATTATCTTGGACAGAAACTTGGTGAGTGGACACATCGCTACGGATCGGGTGCTACCAAACGTAAAGTATACATTGGCAAAGCCATTAAGCATTTTGGCAATATTGGTGTGACTGAGTTCTTGATGGAGACACAATCGTTGAAACCAGGCGAAGAGTTACTCATTACTGGTCCTACAACTGGTGCAATATTCTTGACCGCTGATGAAATTCGTGTGGACATGAAGCCCGTTGAAGAAACTGTGAAGGGAGAAAGCTTTTCAATTAAGACTCCAGAGAAGATTCGCCCCAACGATC
>CAZIUT010000079.1:0-8419 GCA_964542545.1 uncultured Dysgonomonadaceae bacterium
AACAAAATCACAAAAACACCTTTAAAAATAATAACCCACCGACACTACAATACCAGGTTTTAGTTTAAACTTATTTGATAATTCATCAGACCATTCAGTAGTGGTGGAGGTCATGTTGGGTTGCAGGCCAGTTTTTCGTTCCATCAGGTTATCAGCATCGCCTCTTAAAGACAACATAGAAAGCAAGAACTTTGCATCGGCTGTAAACTGATTAAAATTGAACCTGAACCCTGCATTAGGAGAAACGATGTAGTTGGTGGCTTCCATGTTGCGGTAGGTATATTCAATGTTGTTGTAGTTGTTTTCCACTGGGTGTTTGTTTGTGAGCTCTGTCCGATATTTATGTATATGAAACTCGCCACGCAGCCCTATCACAAAATCGAGCGATGAAAAGGTGTGTAATGCATAGTCATAGTCTAGCCCAATGCCATAGAGATGCTTCTTTGTTTCTAACGACGATTGTGTGAAATTTGCCTTTGCATTATCTTTTGATTTGAATGCGTTGGTTTGCTTAAAATAGGGCATGTAGAGTTGCAATGTGTGCCTGCGATTGATACGCACCCGCAGTGATATTTCAGCGGGGGTTATATCGTTGCCCACCACAGACACAAGGTTGGTGCCCACACCTCCTCCTACAAGAGTGGGTTCGTGGTAGTAATAATCGTATTGTGCATGTGCTATAAATGTAAGAAGCAGGAAAAGAAGTGTGAGTTTTGATTTCATAAAGTCTGTTTTTTAGTAAACCAGTATGTTGCAATTTGCCCCATATTTACTATAGGGCAAACAGCACAGAGCATAAATAGCATTGCGGTGGTTTATAAAGGCGCAATGCTGCTCCTATTTTTTTATATAACAATGTATTGCAGTGGTATATACAGTTACTTAGTTAATGTATATTGATGTAATTGTTTTCCATCGGGGTCTTTCACAAGCAGTTTCATTTGTTGGTGGGTGGCTTTTACATCTACATATGTTTCGTTGTCGTTTATAAGGATAGGAAAAGACACCTCCTCAGATGGGTTTATATAACTATACTGGTGCTCGTGGCCACAGAGCATGATATCGATATTGGCTTGGTTTAAGATGGGCAAAAACTTGCGTTGCAAATCGAGCGTTCCGTGCCATGTGGAGCCTAAGGGGGCTATATGTATGATAACAACACGATAGGTGGCCTCTTTAAACTCTTTTGTTTGCACAACATCTTGTAGCCAGGCTGCTTGTTTGTCTCTATAGGCATCAAACTGTGCCAATTCTGAGTATTCTATATCTGAGTCTGGTTTGTCTTCGCCGCAGTCTAACACAATGAAGTGTACGGGTCCGTGGGTGAAGTTGTAATAGAGTTTATTGTTTATTGTAGGAAAATAGTCAGGGAATCGATAGCTATACTTGCCACGTGTTTCGTGATTGCCTCGTACAAAAAACATGGGCACTTCAGATGCAAATAGTGCTATTGCACTATCCATAAAACCATCGAATAGCTGATTGGCATGGTTTATTGTAGAAACCATATCGCCATTAAAGAAAACCAAGTCTGTATTTTGGTGACTAACGCCTTGCAGCATTTCGCTCATCATATCGGCTCGGCTATGTATATCATTCACCATTGTAAAAGTAACATCTGATTTGTTTTTATCTAATGTGGTAAACTTGAATGGTTTTTTTGTGTACACATCGGTCGATGCAATATTGCCATACAAAACTCTGTGTCCTTGATATCCTAATACCTCTTTCGAGAATATTCTGTACCTATAAGTTGTGCCTGGCATAAGGCCTTCTATCTGCACGCTGTGCAAAGTGTCTATTACTTTGCTGCCATGCGATGTGTCGAAATATTGTGTGTGTTCTTGCGAGTAGAAGCTATCTGTGCCGTCGGGGGCAACCTCAACCCACGAAACGGCTTCTTTATTGGTAGTCCACATTATAGTTACAGCATCTTCTGCCATAGCCTGCAAGTATGGGCCATGAGTAATTTTAACTTCTTGCGCAGCAAGCATCAGAGAGAAAAAGAATAGGCTGATAGTAAAATGTAGTTTTGAATTCATTGTGATACGGCTTTTAGTTTGAACATTAAATTTAATGCTTATTGTTTTTATAAGCAAATGAGTTTACAGCAATGAGGGGGGTTGGGTTTCAGTTTGCAAACTAATTTACAACCTCGGCCTCTGCAAATGCTTTGGCAAGTTGCGCAGGAGTTATATTGCTGGCTTTAAGATACCTGCGATTGGAAACTGGAATGAGAATAGAGCCATCATTGCTGGCAGTAAAAGTTTCTGCTACTCCAAGTTTTTCGAACAGTTGAACATTTGATTTATTCAACGTCAGTTTCAGGTTGCTTGCCCCAGAGGTGTGCCAATAAACAACATAGGCATGGCCATTGCGCTCAAAAACAAAAGCACGCACAGCATTGTTGCCATTGGCCACATGCTCTATTTGCTGATAGGGTTGCAATTCAAATTCATTTTCTTCATTGAGCAATAAAATGTGTTCTTGCTGCAAATCTTGCAGAAGTTCTTTTTGTGTATGGGTCAACCAATTTTGCACGCGCACTTCTTCCCAACGGCGCAACACCTCTAAATTGTCGGCCGTGCGAGGATGGTTTTCAAACCCTTGTATAGTAGATTGAACGGAAACAGGGCAGTCCCATGCGGCAGCTCTGCTTGTTACAAACTCCCACATATCGGGCTGTGTGCCAATTGTATTTTCATTTGGACTGACATAGCCCAACCAACCAAAATTGATGCGTGTGAAGTCTTCTTGCATGCGAGGGGCCTCTTCGGCAGGCCATTTGCGTGTTTCATCTTTCAAAGTTTCGGGCGAGAACACATCAAAAGCATTGCCGCCACTCAACATGTGCCAGCTGAAATGTGTTTTTGCTGCGCCCTCAGCAAATAGTGGTTGAGAGTCTAATCTTTTAAATATTTTATGCTGAGCCGATGCAACATGAAACCAGAATGGGTAGTTTACCCCTTCCGAACCATCGAAATAGATCGATTTAAATCCTAAATTATATATGTCGGCAATTTTTTCGGCTATCTCATCTTGCAAATCTGTATTCTGATTGATGTAAACGCTGGTTGCTCCAAACTCGCTCACATCTAAGAGTCCAAAAATATAACCCATTGGCTGTGCATTAATGGTTGTTTTATCGATGCCTCGTTCGCATCCAGTAAATTTATAGGGTGCTGTGGTGGTGAAATTGGTATAGGAGATTAATTCTGTGCCTATTTTCAACACGCGTGTACCGTCGGCCATGGCACATTCAACGGGGTTTTGCTCCACATACACTTCTGTGTCTTCTATGCCTAATGGTTTTGCCAAAGTAAAATGCCTCAAGAGATTCAATCGATGATCGGGTATGGGGGTAACATATCTGCTGTCGCGCCCAATGTGCGAGTGCAACACATGAAGGCCAGGAGAAAGACCAGCAGCCTCTATTTTTTTCAGCATGGCTCTTAAATCTTCTTTGCCATTGGGGTAAAGTGCTTTGTTGAAATCATAGTTTCCGAGTCTTCTGTATCCTTTGGAGTTTAGAAATGCGGGATAGTAAATCATGAAGTTGCGAAACCCACCCATCTTAGCATACTTTAGATGCTCGTCGATGTTAGTTGGGTTTACAATACCCGACCAATAATAAGACAGCTGGGTTTGTTTATTGCGCCGACTCTCTACTCCTTTGGGAAGATTGAAATCTTCTTCAACCTTTGCAATTTTATCAAGCAAGTCTTTGGTTTCGCTCACAATAAGGGCTGCGCCCACCTCTCGCAACTTCACATCTTTCACAGCATCGGCTCGCAAAATGCGATAACCATTGCGCTCATCAGCATCAATGCGAGCAAATGGGTCTGTGCCCAATACATTCACAGCAATTTTGTTGTCCCAACTCACATTTAACCACTCTCCAAAGTTATCTCGGTTGCGAATGGGTAGTTGCAAGAAGCAAACCTCGGAAGCTGGGGGTGGAGTTATTTTTAAATAAGAGGGATATACATTGGGATGAACCCTGAAATCTTGAAATGTGAAGCCAATATAATCGGGTGTCTCCTTTATTAGAATAACTGCATCATAAGGCACTAGCTCAAAGCCTACAATTAGCGTGTCGCCTTCTCTGCGAATTGAGTTTGCATTAAAGGTCATTCGCTTGTTGGGGTGTGCAAGTTTAATTTCGTTGTGATAGGGGCGCTCCTGAGTTACTGAAAATATAGGAAGGCTATCTTGGGCCATGAGGCACTCTTCGTTGGTGGGCTTATAGAGCAAACTCTTAGCAACACCATTGCTCCCAATTACTAATTGCACTTGACTGTTCTCAATTACAATATTCTCTTGGGCCCTTGCCGTGTTCATTGTACACGATAGTATTAAGAAACATAGAGTGGTAAACCAAATTGCATAAACTTTCATAGCTTAAAATATCATTTAAATGTTAATATATTTTCAATAAACACTTTGTAAATTAAAAAGATAATAGGCGCAAAAAATCCTAAATGACCCCTTAAACAGCATGAATAAAAGTGACAGATGGTGTGCATATTATTCTTTCAATATTGCCCAACTCGCTTATAGAATACCAAATATACAAAAAACCCTTATATATCATCAAATAAAGCAAACATTACTGCTTGCTTTATTTTATTATTTAAGCAGCCCTTGCTGCTTCACAGTCTTATAATACGCATCTAAATCTTCTGGTATATCAAAGTCTAATAACCAGTCGACATTAAACTTGTGATGCTTTACATATTTCATCAGATCGGGGTTGGCCTTCATTATCTCGCCCAATTTATGGGCATCTTCTTCCAATTCTATGTGGTAGTCTGTGTGTAGTTTATTTACAAGCATACATGTTCTGTAGAGCTTGTTGAGCATATATATTACATACTTTTGAGTTGCTCGCCCACCAAACAGATACGATGTATTGTTGAGCAGCTGCATTGCTTGTTGCAACAAAACAAAATTGAGCAATATTTCGCCTATATTATCTTTGGTAATATATACATGCCTTGTTATATCGCCACTTAGATAGCGAAACTGCGATAATATGGCCGACAACCGCTCTCTTCTGCCAGCCATAGATATTATTCTGTCTTGAATAATCTCAGCCAAGTTGTTGCGCTTATCGACAGCATTGTATGGGGCCAACAATTCATACTCAAGGCGGCGAGCCAACAGCTCATCGCGTTTTATCAATCGCCACAGCAATTTGTCCTTCTCTTTAGCAGGCAAAAGTGCTAGTGCAGCTTTAAATTCATCATGAAATTTCACAGGTCAATAAAATTTAATTACAATATGGTTTCTATCTCTATGGTAGCATTATTCACATCTTTGGCCGATGCTTCAAGCTTGATTGTTCCAGGTTCATTCTCCAACGATTCAACAATGGCAGTGAGTTTACCGTTGAAAAAGTGCATTTGTGGCTCGTGAAACAGGTCGAGCGAAGCTGAGTTTCCGTTAGCTCCTGCACGATATGTTCCTGCACCTTTTACTTTAAAACTCACCAAATCATTGACATGAGGACACAAGTTGCCATCTTTATCAACTACCGATACGGTAATAAACGATAGGTCTTTGCCATCGGCTTTAATGGTTTTGCGGTCTGCTTCAAGTACTAAACGATGGGGTGTGCCTGCTGTGTGAATCTCTTGTGTGCCCATTTCATTGCCATTGGCATCGTAGGCTATAGCTTTCACTGTGCCTGGTTGGTATTTTGTATCCATCCACATGAGGCGATAACGTTTTTGACGCTCAAACTCTCTCTGTGCCTTGTCTGTATACGTGCTGTCGATGCCAATTGAGGTGTCTTTGGTGCGCTTGCCTTGGCTCACACCATTTATAAACAACTCCACAGTAGGATGGTTGGTGTAAACAAACACGGGAGTAGTTTCCCCTTCGCGCCCTTGCCATGTCCAGTGAGGCAATATATGCAGGGTTTCTTTCTCTGGAGCCCATTGACTGCGGTATAGGTAAAACCTATCTTTTGGGATGCCTGCAAGGTCAACAATCCCGAATAGGGAGCTATGGCTTGGCCAGTTGGTGTAATATGGAGTGGGTTCGCCCAGATAGTCGAAACCTGTCCACACAAACTCTCCTATACAGTAGTCCAAATCGTTGTGATACACAAAATTGTCTTCTGGCAAATCGCTCCAGCTGCAATGCTCCACGTCGTATGACGATGATTGATGATCGGGATAAGTAGCCATCGACTTGCGCTCTACTGGAAATTTGTATACCCCTCGCGAACTAACTGTTGATGCAGTTTCGGCACCCAATATAATTTGTTGTGGCAAACGTCCGTAAGCTTCTTTATACCTGAAAGGGCGATAGTTAAAACCAGCGACTTCCATCATAGCAGCCATTCCATTGTTGAAAACATGGTCTGGACGGTCCATTCCGTTCGAAACAAAACGGGTTGGGTCTTCACGTTGCACAATATCTTGCAAGAAACGAGCCACTCTTGCTCCCCACATTACACTTTGCTCGTTTACTTCGTTGCCAATAAACCACATTACAACGCTTGGATTGTTGCGGAAATGGTGTACAACATTTACAACATCTTTTTCTGCCCACTCGTCGAAGTATTGGTTATATCCATTGGCTACTTTTGCAATACCCCACTCGTCGAATGTTTCTACTGCAAGCATCATACCCATTTCATCGGCAGCTTTCACCAATTCGGGGGCAGGCATATTGTGAGCTGTGCGAATAGCATTGACACCCATATCTTGCAATATGCGAATTTGACGACGAATGGCAGCATCATTTACAGCTCCGCCCAATGGGCCAAGGTCGTGATGCATACAAACTCCTTGAAATTTAACCAAACGGCCATTCAAAAAGAACCCTTCGTTGGGGATTATCTTAATATCTCTAATGCCAAATGTGGTATTATACTTGTCGATAACAGCTCCAGCTTTTCTTAAAGTAGACTCTACAGTGTAGAGGTTTGGTTGTCCAATATCCCATAAAACAGGATTCATTACTATGAGCGATTGGTCAAACTCTTTATCATCGAAATTGCCTAATTGATGTATTCGCTGTGCAATGGGATTGTCCGCTATATCTTTGATAACAGTCTCCAACTCAAAGTCGGAAGGGTTGCCAGCACCTTCTGGAAAGGTGATTTGAGTTTTAACATTTACTTCTGCAAACTCTTCGTTTATTCTTGGAGTGGTTACAAAAGTTCCCCAAACTGGGATATGCGACTCATTGGTAACAATAAGGTGCACATTGCGATACAAGCCTGCTCCTGGATACCAGCGCGATTGCTCTGAGAAGTTTTCTAAACGAACTGCCAAGGTGTTGTTTTTACCATCGTTGTTCAACAAATGGGTTATATCGAAATGGAATGTATTGTATCCATTGCGCCATATACCAGCCTCTTTTCCATTCACATATACTTGGGCATTGCTCATAGCACCATCAAACTGAATGGTTACTTTTCTGTCAGCTGAGAAGTTAGGAACATGAAACGAATTTCTATACCACCCTACTCCTACAAATGGTAAGCCTCCTGTGCGACCAGCATGCTCCATGGCTTCTTTTTGTCCGTCTTGCGTAATGGCCACATCTTGACGGTCGTTTGTAGGGCTAAAGGGCCCATATATAGCCCAATCGTGAGGAATACGCACCGATTGCCAACTACGGTCGTCGAAATCTTTGTTGAGCGATGCAACATTATCTTCGCGCGTAAACTTCCACCCATTTTCTAAGGTAATTTTCATTCTTTCTTGCCCATTTACTATGCCAGCAAGAGCAACAAAACCAACGAGTAATACCAAAGCTATTTTTCTCATAACACTTTCAGTTATTTAACAAACTATTTTGTTTTGTTCAGAAACAAAGAAACACTTTTTCAACAATACTTACAAAAGATAGCGTTTGCATTCTTAATATTTAACTTATCACCTTGCAATTTCATTTGTGCAAAAAGAGCGTATCTCTTTACGAAATACGCTCTTTTAATATCTATAGAGTTTCGTTAGAAACTACAATTATGTATAACGTTGCTATTAACAGCCTGTACAACCTTTTTTGTTTACATCTTCATAGAAGTCGTTGCCCTTGTCATCTACAAGAATAAATGCGGGGAAATCTTCTACTTCAATCTTCCAGATAGCTTCCATGCCTAGTTCAGGATACTCAAGACACTCAAGTTTTTTGATGCTATTGTGTGCTAAGCTTGCTGCAGGTCCGCCAACACTACCAAGGTAGAAACCACCATGTTTATGACATGCCTCGGTTACTTCTTTGCCTCTGTTGCCTTTGGCAAGCATTATAAGACTGCCACCGTGCGATTGAAACAAATCTACATACGAGTCCATTCTGCCAGCAGTAGTTGGGCCCATAGAACCCGATGCGTATCCTTTAGGTGTTTTTGCAGGTCCTGCATAATAGATTGGGTGGTCTTTGATGTATTGTGGCAATC
>CAZIUT010000080.1:0-8346 GCA_964542545.1 uncultured Dysgonomonadaceae bacterium
CGGGGTCGAAATTTAGAACATACACTGGTGTTAATATAGGAGTTTCTTTTTAAGAATGTTGTGACAGAAGAAGAAGGGCGCGATTTGGCGGTTCGTAAACTTTATGTGCTCGCCCGCAAGTATTACGTGTATCCTTATAATGAATAAAAACATCGATTCTACAAAAGGATATGTAACACTTAGATATTCTTTTAATGCTACTTCAAATAAATATAAAGGACAAAGGGAAAATGATGAGATTAATAGGTTGTAAATTATTAGAGTATTGGATCTATTGTAACCTTTCTCATCAACAAACAATCAAAAGATTATATTCAGATTACTTTGGCTGGGGAAAAGATATGTAAGTTTGCACCATAAAAATAAAAACTTTAAAAAATCACATTATGAAAAAATTGAAGAGAATAGTATTATCACTGTTTTTTACGTATGGAGCGTTATTACTTATATCTTGCAGCAACAACGATATTCCTACCACTACACCCGAACCTGAGCCAGAAGCAACTTTTGTGCTTAAGCTTAAATCTACTGATATACTAGATTTCAAAAAGATAGAAGGAGGAAAAACTACAGACATTGCTCAAGGAGAAGCAAAAACCATTTTTGGTAAAAGAATTGAGTTGATTACTCCCAGCGAGTTGCAATTTGAAGGAGACTCACTCTCTATTGTAAAAGGTAATGGTATCGTAGAGCATTATGCTATCAAGTGGCAAGATGGAGAGCTTTTTCTGCACAGCGATGCCGAAGATAATTGGGAGTATTGCGGTAAGCGTAGTGATGATGGTAGGTTCATATTGAATACAGGTATGTTTTCACGGGTTGCTGAAAACGAGCAGCGAAAACTATTTATCACAGGACAGGACTATTCTCTAACCTCTCATGATAAGTTGTTGGCAAATGCTGACGATGTAGTTGTATGGTTGAGAATGGAATTTGTATTCGAAAAATAACATTTAAAATATACTGAAAATGAAAAAGCTAACTATATATTGTTTATTCTTAATGATAGGAGCATTTGTTTATGCTCAAGAGGGGTTTGATAAATTTGCCGCCAAAAATCCTGCAAATACTTTCATTGGTGCTGTTATTGAAGCTGACAAGATAAATAGTGATACACATCAGTTTCTTGATGTACCACAAAACTCTATTACCGTAAGCTTTAGTCTCCCTATTAAATCACAAGAAATAGTTCCTTCATATACTAATATGATGAATGCTGTGGAGGGTTTGATCAAAAATGGTGATATTCCCACACAGAATGTCAGTTTCTCTCACACAATAAGGGAAATAAAATCTTATGATGAACTAACTTTCTTTTTCGGACAAAAAATTAACCCAACTCTACTCTTTGGTGTACCTGCTAATGGAGAGCCAAAACAAAATGTTGTAGCAGTTAGTCTAGAGCAAAAACTTCTTTCTATATATATGGATATTCAAGATGCACCTGTTGTTGATAATGCTGAAATAGATAAAGACAAGTTATTGTACCTGAACTCCGTTACGTTTGGTCGAAAAGCGATTGTCCTTGTTGAATCGAACCAATCTGGAAGTAAAATAAAAGCAGCAATTGATGATGTGGTGCAACACTATGATACGCCTGATAAAATAAAGGAATCATCACATGCGGTGTTGGCAAACTCCACTATCAGAGCAATGATTGCAGGTGATAATTCAGCCGTAGATTTTAAGGCTGATAATGCTTTAATAGATGCGCTTCTATACTTTAACCAAGACATTACAAGCAATAATTTTGGATCTCCTATTGTTTTTACTGCTACTTGGTTGAAGGATAATTCGGTGTTTGTGAATGATATTGCTTTGTAAGAGAAGACTTAAGTAGTAACTTGTCTTATTAGAGATAAAATATACATTCAAATACAAAATAAAACCTTGGCTGAGTTAACACTATTTACCAATATGGGGGGGGGTGATTTAACTATAATGTCTATGTTTGCTGCCCAAATGAATTATAAACTATTTAAAATAATCTTTTTATGAAAAAGCTATTTACAATTCTAACGCTATTTTGCTGTTTTTCTATTGCTATACAGGCCCAAAGCAAAATAGGCACATTTGGTCTACAAGTAGAAACAGGCTATGGCTTTAAGTTTGGCGGAGAATCATTTGGATATTCACCAGAAGGTTCGGGATATGGTGGGTCGGGTGCAGGAAGTAGCCATTGGGACCTAAGTCATAAAGGATGGAACATTGCAGTTTCGCCAGGATATCATGTTACTGACAAGCTTTTCGCAGGTGTTGGAGTGGGTTTATATAATTATAGCGCGAGCATAACTTCTGAAGTGATGGACTTAGAAAGTAGCTTTCTTTCCATTCCTATATATGCACATGGAATGTGGAAATTTAATGGCAGTCAGAAACCATCATTCTTTGTTTCTCTTAAAGCGGGGTATGGCATTATATCGAAAAAGATGTACCCAGTGAAGGGCGTTGCTGAACTCGAAAAAATTGAATCTCGCTTTTCTGGTGGCTTGTATGTATCTCCTTCGATAGGTTTTATGTATCCCATAAATAATAAAAACAGTCTCTCTCTATCGGTTTCTTATGATTTGCAACAATATAAAGAGGAACGTGAGGATAAAGCAACAAGTGTTATGTTGGGAGAAAAAGATAAAACCAATTCAACCATTGCTGTGAAATTAGGTTGGGCTTTTTAATGTAGCTCGCGCCGATTTGCAACATTTCGACTTAGTTCAATGACCGTCGGTGTGTTGCGTAAGCAAAAAATAGTTTCGCTTCGCGACACATGCATTACAAATGCGCGCAAGCGTGAGAATCACTGGACAGAATTGTGCTTGACGAAAAGAATAATCCTCATCCATCTTTTATGAAGAAACTAACCACATTCTGGGTGATACTGCTATGCGTGGCAGTTCACCCTATTTTAGCACAGCGCTACACCGTAAGCGGATACATTACAGATAAAGCAAGCGGTGAAACCTTGATTTCTGCCACCGTTTTCGATTCAAACTCACTGAAAGGAGCAACAACCAATACTTTTGGTTACTATTCATTGACACTGCCTGCCGGCAATGTATCGCTCGAACATTCTTATATCGGATACAAGACCTTTAAACAAGATTTCAACTTGCAGGGCGACACGGTGATGAACATCCTTTTGGATCAGGATAATTTGTTGGAGGAGGTAACAGTGATTGGCAATCGTAAGGAATCGTGGGTGAAGGGAACGCAGATGAGTGCTGTGGAAGTACCCATTGAGTTAATAAAAAACATACCCACGCTGTTGGGCGAGAACGATCTGATTAAAGCCTTGCAACTACTGCCGGGTGTGCAATCGGGCACCGAAGGTTCGGCAGGATTATATGTGCGGGGTGGCGGACCCGATGAAAATTTGCTGCTGTTAGACGGAGTTCCGCTCTACAATGTGAACCACATGATGGGTTTCTTTTCAGTTTTTAATAGCGATGCCATAAAGAATGTGACGCTTTATAAAGGTGCTTTCCCGGCACGCTTTGGCGGACGACTTTCATCGGTGGTGGATGTGCAGATGAAAGACGGAGACAATAAAAAGATGCGTGGCACTGCAAGCATTGGGTTGATTGCATCTAAAGTGCAATTGGAAGGTCCCATCATTAACGAGAAGACAACCTTCAATGTATCACTGCGGCGAACGTACCTTGATGTGTTGGCGCAACCAATTATTAAGTTGGCTCAAAGCGACAACAACGGAGGTATAAGTGGTGCGGGGTATTACTTTTACGACATGAACGCCAAATTTACCCATACACTATCAAATAAAGACAAGCTTTATTTAAGTACGTATCTCGGCAATGATGCCATATACATGAAGTCTAAAAAAGGATACACCAGTGGTGGCAATTTTGAAACAAATGAACATACCAAAATCAATTGGGATTGGGGCAACGCAATTGCTGCTCTTCGTTGGAATCGCATCTTGAATAATAAACTGTTTATGAACACCACCGCTTCATTCACACGTTATCGGTCGGCTATGAGTAACAGTTATGGAAGTGATTCATGGTATTATTCTGAACAAGAACAAATCCGAACGAGCGAGGAATCACGGTTAACTTACAATTCAGGAATACAAGACTGGACAGTGAAAAATGATTTTGACTTTACACCCAACGCTTATCACGACATCAAATTTGGAACCTCCTACACCTACCACACCTTTACGCCCGATGTTACTTCCATGAAAATTATAGATTCGGAACAGACTGAGCAAAACATTGATACGGTGAGTGGAAGTCCCAAAGTATATGCACACGAGACGAGTGCCTATCTCGAAGATAATATCTCGTTGGGAAAGATGCTGAAACTAAATTTAGGAGTGCACTTCTCTTCGTTTCATGTAGAGAATAGCAACTACTTTTCATTGCAACCACGTGCAGGATTGCGGGTGCTGATTAACGATAACTTATCATTGAAAGCTGGCTATGCTTCCATGAGCCAATACATTCACATGCTCTCAAACAACAACCTCAGCATGCCTACCGATTTGTGGGTGCCTGCCACATCTAAGATTAAACCCATGAAATCGCATCAATATGCATTGGGAGCATTCTATACGTTAAAAGATATAGCCAATTTCTCGGTGGAAGGTTATTATAAAACAATGGACAACCTACTCGAATACAAAGATGGTGCATCATTTATGGGAGCTTCCACCAATTGGGAAGACAAGGTGAGTATGGGGCGAGGAGTAGCTTATGGTGTTGAATTGTTGGCGCAACGTTCATTTGGCAAAACTACGGGATGGGTGGGTTATACATGGTCGAAATCGGATAGGATATTTGACCGTCCTGGGAACGTTATCAATAAAGGAGAATGGTTTCCTGCAAAATATGACAGAAGACACGACTTTAATATTACTGCTACACACAAGTTCTCAGAGAAGATAGACTTCTCAGCCTCGTGGGTATTTAGCACAGGAAATACTGCCACGTTTGCTTTTCATGAATATACGGCAGCCGATTCTCCCACCTACAAACATGGATTTCTTTACCCTGGTTCGTATTCCTATTTGGAGTCACGAAATAACTTTAGGTACAGCAATTACCACCGTTTGGATTTAGGTGTAAATTTCCACAAAAAGACCAAACGAGGAAACTTACGTACTTGGAATGTGAGTATATACAATGCCTACAGCCAACTAAATCCTTTTCACATATATGTGTGGGACGAGCACACTGTAAATCCAGATACGGGTGAACAAAAAACTAAAAATGTATTGCGACAAGCTACGCTCTTCCCCATTATCCCGTCGGTAACTTACACCATTAAATTTTAAGGCAATGAAAAGATATATATCCGCACTATTACTTATCATCTTTGCAGCTTGCTTTATATCTTGCGAAAAAGACATCGAGTTTAAAGGCAAAGTCACCAAGCCTTTATTGGTGCTGAACGGCATGCTAACTCCAGACTCGGTTGTTTCCATTCACCTTTCGCAAAGTCGCTTCATACTTGGTGATGTATTGCCATTCACACATATCGCTGGTGCAACAGTTTCAGTATATGTAAACGGCCAACTGAAAGAGCAAATAACTAACGATGTAAAAGGGACCTACAAAGGAATATACACTCCGAAACCGGGTGATGAAATAAAGATTGAAGTAAAAGCTGATGGTTTCGATGTACTCAAGTCTCAAACTGTAATTCCACAAAAGCCTAATATGGTAGTGAACGACTCAACTGTTACTGTTAGAGAAGAGGAATACAGTAGTCCTAGTCAACCAAACACAGTGTCGAAAAGCAAAAAACGGAGGATGCAAGCACAATTGAAATTGACTGATATGGCAAATGAAGAAAACTATTATTTTATAAAAGCTTTTCAAAACATATATCGTAAAGGTGATTTAGTCAGAAGTAGGGTTGTAGAACTAAAACTAAGCGAAGTGTTGAAAAACAATATTTCAGACAGTGGAAATATCATTCAAGATATATTTGGTGATGGAGGGACTATGGATAGAACAGATAATCTTTTCTCCGATATTTATATAAACGGAAAAGAGACTTTATTCGATTTCACATTTGATGATACACTAGAATACGCTACATACGTAAATGGAGTAAAAGTTGAGAACGACAGGGATGAAGAGGGAACTGTTGAATACCTCATCGAGATTGGCGAAATATCCAAAGATATGTATCAGTATGTAATTTCTGGCAATAAAGCGGAGAACGAAAAGGATGATCCATTTACCGAACCTGTTCAAGTGCATTCTAATGTTGAAAATGGTATTGGCATTCTTGGGTCATATACTACTTATAGGTTTGTATCGCGATTTCACACAAAGAACTTGCGTTACTATCTTCCTTATGAGGGCATTGGTATGTAACGAAATAGGTTTTAAAAGTGCCATCTACGGCACAGAAAGCAAGATTAAATCAGCTTAAGTGTGTAGATAATGATAACATATACATACCAAAACACAAAACAACGATGGAACTTATTAAGCAATTTGAGAAATGCATTATTACATAATATTAAGACAAAAGTTAATATTCAACTTCTGTTCGAAACTCTAAATTTTACAGCTTCAATCATACTTAATAGCAACTGTTTTTTTAGATTAGAATGCTACAACCTTATAAACAGCTACAATACAACAAGCTAAGATGAAATGAAAAGGATTTCAGTCATCACAATTAGAATAACACGCAACCCTTTATTCTAATTGTTATGCAATTTTCATGATAACGTAACACCCGTTATTCTGATTGCTACATCAAAACATCACTTTTGAAAGCGAATCACTATTTTAGCACCCTTATTTTTAACTCCTATGGGAATGACTGTTAAAATACAGTCTATTTATTACCTAAAAGCGTAACAAATTTAACAAAACAGGAGAGAATAGATCTGAAACAGATTGTTTTGATGTTCTTCTTCATCACAATTAGAGTAACAGATACCCCTATATTCATTTTCATCAAATCGATTGTAGCAAAACAAAGTGATTTATTAGATAATCTTTAGATATTAGCGATAACGACACTGCCCTATTTTTTAATATCAAAAGCAATTTGAGTAATTGATGATGAATATTCGATATTTTAATAAACAAAATAAGAAAGCATTTGCTTTGAGAGAAAACTACTTCTAATAATAACCCCTATATAAGTAAACCTAAAACCGTAAATAATTCGGATTAAACTCAAAAAACCCTTCTTTTGAGGTAATTCGATCGAAAACTCACCTAAAAACCTCAAATAGACATACACCTTCTTTTGATAGACGAAACCACATCAGCATTCTACCAACCCCTAAAACCAATCTATAAAAACTTACAAATAGCTGAATACTAGACCATAAAACGCCCATAAATACTTGCACTGCATTAAACTTTTGGTTACATTTGAGTTCAATATAACAGTACAAACCCTTTAAAACAACTTGAATATGAAAAAGTATTTATTTTTAGTAGCAACATTATTGCTAACATTGAGCATGACAGTATCGGCACAAAACAGACGAAATGACAACAACAGACGTACGGATCGTATTATGAACATGAGTCCAAAAGAGAGAGCAACTTTAATGGCCAAAGAGCTCGATCTAACAGTAGAACAAACTGCACAAGTAAAAGCTTTGTGTGAAAAACAAGATGCAGAACGCCTTGTGCAAGTTGAAGAGCATAGAAATGGACGCGGAACGGGAAGCACAAACCGTGATGCTCGTCGTGAAGAAATGCGCGTATTAAGACTTAAAGAAGTTGAGCAGCATAATGTTGAACTTGAGAAAATTATTGGCAAAGAAAAGTTAGACAAGTGGAACGAACTGCGCCAAGATACAAGAGATAACAATAGAGCAGGAAGAAGAAATCCTGCCAATCGGAATAGGTAATCGACTTACTTACACACCCAACTTTAATAGCACCTTTCTGAAAAGAGAGGTGCTATTTTTTGTAATTGCCTCAAAACAACTTAAACAGCCTCTCTGTAATAACTCTATAACATTTTCAGGTTTTTGAAGGACATTAAGCTTTTTATTTTGAAAAACGTAAGAGTTAAACCTCTTATATCTACAACTATTCACATTTTTATTATCTTTGCATGAAACATTAAAATTTAAATCGATGAAAAAACTTTTTTTTATGCTAACAACCCTTTTCTTGCTTGCAGGATGCACTAGTGGCAATAAAGCAGGAACAGACGAACAGTCGATGCAAGGCGACTCTTTTGAGTATACTGCTGATAAATTTGCAGATATAGAGATACTCCGTTATAAAGTGCCCGGTTTTGAAGAGCTTTCTCTTCAACAAAAAGAGCTAATCTACTATCTTTCTGAAGCTGCGCTTGAAGGAAGAGACATATTGTATGATCAGCATAACAAGTATA
>CAZIUT010000081.1:0-8077 GCA_964542545.1 uncultured Dysgonomonadaceae bacterium
TACCGCTTGTAAACCACCTTTTTTCATTAAACTCATTGTGATTGGCAATTTCTTGCTTTGGAACAAACCCCAATATTCCTTCCGATGATATTACAGCCGCAACATTATATAAGTTGTTTTTATGTAGCAGTGGAAGTCCCACAATTGTTATGAGCGACTTTTTGTCCTCCATAAACTCAACTAACTCTATCAATGCATCCACTGCCTTGCGTTGCAAAGCTGTCTGAAGAAAGAGGTCTGCACAGGTGTAACCTGTTATTGAAAGTTCTGGAAAGTTTATGAGTTGAACATTTTGTTTTACAGCTTCTACTATCAACTGCTTTATTTGGCTAATGTTGTAGTCACAATCAGCAACTCTCAACTTTTGTGAAGCGGCAGCCACTCTTACAAATCCGTAGTCATTGATATTCATAGCTAAGGGGTTTTTGGGTATTGTTATAACACAAAGATAAAAAATAGTTAGCACAACTATCAGTAGGCTCTTGAAAACTTTTGTTTCATCCCATATTATTCAATGCATTACAACCAATTAAGCAAAAAAGAAAGTGCAAAGTTATTGTTTCTCAATTAGAAACGAACTTTGCACTTGCTTTTATCAAAGAGTTAATAAACAAAAGTTTTTATATTACTTCTGTTCTTAAATTTTTATGGTTTCTGCCCTATTAAGTAGCTCAGTCAGCTTTATATTGAATGTTTCCATTGACTCCATCAATAAATCAGCACCTGAATCAATTAGCACTTTGTCATCTAAAGGCCCTGTGTTTACCGCAACTGTAAATATATTAGCTCTGTGGGCTGATTCTACTCCTAGTGGAGCATTCTCTAATACCAAAGCTTGATTAGGTTTTAAATTACCCGCTTTTTCCAATCCCATTAAATAAGGTTCGGGGTGTGGTTTCCCAATTTCCACATCAAATGCAGTAACCATATTCTCGCGAGTAAAAACATTTGGCAAGTCACTATTCAGTCGTTCATACAATCCTGCTTGTCCCGAACCTGTCACTAAAATAGCTTTCAACCCTCTTTTTTGAATAATTTTAATTGTTTCCTCAATTCCTTCAATAAGTGCTCCATTATCATTTTCAATAAACAGTTCTGATTTTCTTTCATAAAGATCATCTATCTCTTTAGGTGTAGCATCGCGTTTCAAGTTCCGCTGAAACAGCATATTAATTGTGTGTCTTGCAGGACGTCCTTCTTGAATGAAAAATTCATTTGGTATGGTTTTCAACTCCCATTCGCGCATTGTTTGTTGCCACGATACTTCGTGAGCTGGCATAGAATTATAGATTATACCATCCATATCAAAAAGAACTGCACGCAAATCTAAACTGCTGAACTTATTTGTTTGAAGGTAATTAGTTATTATTTCTGTCATATTATATTGTATCAATTATTATTCCGGAGTATACTTTATAAATAAGCACACCGGATAAGTGCCTATTTATATATTTCTTTAAGAGTAATTGTATACTCTATAAATTAACAAGTGTTTTGCTCGAGAGGAAAAGATTTTCCAATCAAGCAAAACACCATCTTATCTATTCAACTTAAAATCTTTAACTAAAAAAGGATATCATTTTGACTTGGAGGTAATGCCTCTGTAGTCTTTCTGTATATACTTTTTGGAAAGAGTTTAATGAATTCTTTTCTTCAATTCTTCAGTTTCTTTCTCAAAACCAGGCTTCTCCAACAAGGCAAACATGTTTGCTTTGTAAGCTTCAACACCAGGTTGGTCAAAAGGATTTACACCTAATAGATAACCGCTTATACCACAGGCTTTTTCAAAGAAATAAATCAATTGCCCAACGTAATAAGGAGTTAGTTCAGGTATGCTTATCACAATATTTGGCACCCCGCCATCTACGTGAGCAATGCGTGTGCCTAGCTCGGCCATTTTATTCACTTCGTCCACGCGCTTACCTTGTAAGAAGTTTAAGCCATCTAAGTCAGCTGTGTCATAAGGAATAGTTAGTTTATTGTTAGGGCTATCTACTGAAATTGTTGTTTCAAAAATTGTGCGCTCACCTTCTTGAATCCATTGACCCATTGAGTGAAGATCGGTAGTAAAATTAACAGCAGCATTGAAGATTCCTTTTCCTTCTTTACCTTCACTTTCACCAAAGAGTTGTTTCCACCACTCAGCAAAATAGTTGAGTTTTGGATGGAAGTTAGCAAGTATTTCTATCTTCTTTCCTTTTTTATATAGTTCATTACGAGTAACAGCATATATTGCAGCAAGATTATCTTTAAAGGGAGTACTTTGGTCTGATTCTTTTTCTATATCTATTGCTCCTTGTATTAGCATGCGTATATTGATTCCTGCCACAGCAATAGGGAGTAGCCCTACAGGTGTAAGTACAGAGTATCTGCCACCTACATCATCTGGTATAACATATGTTTTGTATCTTTCTTGAACAGCCAATGTGCGCAAAGCGCCTTTTGAAGCATCAGTAATTGCAACAATTCTTTTTCTAGCTTCTTCTTTGCCCACTTCTTCTTCTAATCTGTTTTTCAAGATTCTGAAAGAGAGTGCAGGTTCTGTTGTTGTTCCAGATTTTGAGATATTGATAATACCAAAACTCTTTCCTTCTAAATATTCCATTAATTCATGCAAGTAGTCTTCGCTTATATTATTGCCTGCATATACTATCACTGGGTTTTCTCTTTTGGTTTGCAACCAATCAAAAGAACCAGATAGAGCATCAATTACTGCTTTAGCCCCCAAGTAGCTACCGCCAATACCAATCACTACTACTACATCACAAAGCGTGCGTAGTTGTATCGAAGTTTTTTCAATCTCTTCAATTTCGGCTTCCGTTATAGATGAAGGTAAATTTACCCATCCCAGGAAATCGCTACCAGCACGTGTTCCATCATGCAATGCATTGTTTGCCCTGCTAGCTACATGGTCCATTGCCTTCACTTCATCCTTTGTAACCCACGGAGCTACATCGTTAATGTTCAGTTTTAATTTTCCCATTTTTTTATTTTTTAACTTGTGTAGTATATTGTATTAGTTTTAATTTTATAATTAATGTATAAATTAATGTAAAACGTCAATTAGTTTTTTGACTATTACTCGTGGCGAAACATTGTTGTAGAGTATTTCGTATGCAATATCTACAATCGGAATTTCAACTCTAAATTTTTTGTTCATCAATTTTATACACTTTGTAGCATAGAAACCTTCAGTTACCATGTTCATTTCCAATTGAGCTGTTTTCACTGAATATCCTTTACCAATCATATTGCCTAACGTGCGGTTACGACTAAATTGTGAATAACCAGTCACAAGCATATCTCCTAAATAGGCAGGCTCAAGGATGCTTCTTTCTCTTGGTACTAAACCATTAATAAAACGCTCCATCTCGCGAGCACAATTTGTCATCAATACAGATTGAAAGTTATCTCCAAACCCCATTCCATGGCATACGCCTGCCACAAACGCATAGATGTTTTTGAGTACTGCAGCCAACTCTATACCAATAACATCAGTTGATACTGTAGTTTTTAGAATGCTAGATGCGGTTGCTTCGGCAAGCATTTCTGCCTTTTCAATATCTTTGCAAGCTGCTGTTAGAAATGATAAGCGATCTAGCGCCACCTCTTCTGCGTGGCATGGTCCTGAAATGATACCAACATTTTCCATTGGAATCTTATAGTTGAAAGAGAGGTATTCTGATACAACCATATTGTCAAACGGGACAATACCCTTAACCGCCGAAACTACAAACTTGTTCCTAAAGTGGTTTGGTTTTAGCTTTTTAAGATGGTGTTTCAAATAAGGAGAAGGGACAGCAATGATTATTGTGTCCGACTCTTTTACAGTTCGTTCAATATTCGACGAGAAGCTTATTTTAGTTAGGTCAAACTTTACATTTGGTAAGTACGAGGGGTTGTGTCCTACTTCATAGAACTTATCAATAACCTCAGTCTTTCTGATAAACCAATTTAAATGGTTGTTTTTCATCAACACTAACTTTGCTAGTGCTGTAGCCCAAGTTCCGCTTCCTACAACAGCAATATTTCCCGGTAAATTCATATTGTATTTTTCATTTAATGACAAATGAGAGTACGCACAATTAACTTTGTTACGCTTGCTCCGTCCATGATTTAACCTCTTCCGATGATGGATTGTTCAGTTCTAGCTTGAATTTCTTATTCAATCCACATATTTCTTGGTGAAGTTTGTTAGGATTTACATCTTTCATAGACTCAACAGTTTTATAACCTGCTTTTTGTATAGCAGCTACCCACTCTTCTGGTATTCCAATGGCTGTATACTTTGAAACTTCATCTTTCTTAGCCTTTTTCTCAGGCCGCATTTGTGGAAATAGCAACACTTCTTGTATTGACTCTTGTCCAGTAAGAAGCATAGCTAAGCGATCCATACCAATACCCATCCCTGAAGTGGGAGGCATGCCATACTCCAATGCACGTAAGAAATCGTGGTCTATAAACATAGCTTCGTCGTCACCTTTTTCAGACAACTTCACCTGGTCTTCAAAACGCTCACGTTGGTCAATAGGGTCGTTTAGCTCCGAATAGGCATTCGCCACCTCTTTGCCATTTACCATTAGCTCAAAACGCTCGGTAAGACTAGGGTTGGTGCGATGTCTTTTGGTCAATGGTGACATCTCAATGGGGTAGTCGGTAATAAATGTAGGTTGTATATAAGTACCTTCACATTTCTCTCCAAATATCTCATCAATCAATTTGCCTACCCCCATTGTCTCGTCTTGCGCAACGTCCAGTTTCTTGCAAACTTCTCTTAACTCTTCTTCGTTCATGCCTGCCACATTTATCCCTGTATGTTCTTCGATAGCGTCAATCATTGTAATACGTTTGTAAGGAGCTTTGAAATCTATTACGGTATCGCCAACTTTAGCTTTTGTAGTACCAAGAACCTCCATAGCTACATACTCAAGCATCTGCTCGGTAAATTCCATCATCCAGTTGTAGTCTGTATAAGCAACATAAATTTCCATCACAGTAAACTCAGGATTGTGTGTACGGTCCATGCCTTCGTTACGAAAATTACGAGAAAACTCATACACGCCATCAAATCCGCCCACAATTAGGCGCTTCAAGTACAACTCATTGGCTATTCGCAAATAGAGTGGTATGTTTAGTGCATTATGATGAGTGGTAAATGGGCGTGCTGCAGCACCTCCAGGTATACTTTGTAATACTGGTGTGTCTACCTCCAAGTAACCTCTTTCGTTGAAAAAGGTGCGCATGGCATTAAACATTTTAGTGCGCTTCACAAAAGTATCGCGAACATGTTCATTTACAATCAGGTCAACATAGCGTTGGCGGTGGCGCATTTCAGGGTCGCTAAAAGTATCGTACGAAACACCATCTTTTGTTTTCACAATAGGTAGTGGCTTCAACGATTTAGCTAATACAGTTAAGGTTTTAGCATGTACAGATATTTCGCCCATTTTTGTGCGAAATACAAAACCAGTAATACCTATGAAATCACCAATATCTAAAAGTTTTTTAAATACAGTGTTGTATAAATTTTTATCTTCATCAGGGCAGATATCGTCGCGGGTAATGTATACCTGAATACGTCCTTTGCTATCCATTAACTCCAAAAAAGAAGCTTTGCCCATTATGCGGCGACTCATTATTCGTCCCGCAATACTCACTTGACGCTGTGGAGTAGCTTCATCATCAAATGCTTCTTTTATATCGGCTGAGTAGGCATCTATATTATAAAGAGCTGCCGGATATGGTTCAATTCCCATATCTCGTAACTGTTGTAGGCTTTCACGACGGAAAACTTCCTGTTCGTTTAGTTCTAAAATATTCATTTTATATATTTGTTTTCGTTATTTGCTAGTATAATGAATACAAAAATACAAAATATCTTGCAAATAGACTGATGGAAAGGTAAATATATGAATTATACGAGAAGAAAGGAGTGAGAACAAAGTTGTTTTTATGTGCATCGGTGTCATTCTTATTCACTAGGAATAAGATCAAATATTTTGCTTGTGCATATTTGTTTTGTGCAATCAAATAGAAGTAGTTGTTTGTGAAATGATTGTTAAACACAATTATTTCAATTCTAACCCTACATGTTTAATTTGATTTTTTTTTCACTCAACTTAATTAGGTTATATATATAATTTCTTATATTTACGCAGTAAAATTTTTAAAAAATTAATTTTAAAAACAAATAGTATGGGAAATTCAACAAAAACAACTAAAGCTCTTAGTAAAACAACCGCTTATATTATTATTATGTTGGGTATTTTGGCTTTAGCCTTCTCAGCTATAATGGTAAAAGAAGCCAACTTTGAGGCAGTTACTAATGCATTTCTACGTTGTCTTATAGGGTTCTTAACATTAGCACCTTTTGCTTACTGGGAAATAAAAAGAAAAGGTAAGCTTAACAAAAACGGTGTACTTTTGGCTATTTTAGCCGGTGTTTTTCTAGGTATTGATATGACAGCTTGGAATTACGCAATATTCTTTGTTGGAGCTGGTATATCTTCAGTATTATTAAATTTACAGATTATTGTTATGCCAATGCTTGCAATGGGTTTTGATAAATTTAAACCTGCAAAAAGCTTTTGGATTCTTGTTCCAATAATGATTTTTGGTATTGTTCTTACTGGTGGTATTTTTGATGGTGCTCCTTCAGAAGGACCAACTACAATTTGGGGACATCCAATTGCAATTGTAGGTACATTATTAGGCACGCTTTCTGGTATTTGTTATGGTATATATTTGTATACAAGCAGAAAATCTGGAACTATAAATCCTGGAATTTATATTCAGCCTTTAATGTGGGTGTTTCTAGCACAACTTATTCCTCAAACATTTACAATGTTATTTATTTCTCCTGATGGATGGAATGTAACTCAAGGTGTGTTAGCCAATGGTAAATTACCAATGAATCCTGAGATTCTTTCTGGTGATATGATTACTGCTGCTAACTGGTGGTGGATGATGCTTTTGGCTGTTGTTGGTCACGCTATGGCTTGGGTATTCATTCAAATTGGTTCTGTAAACTTAGACCCCACAATTGTTGCAGGTTTGCTATTATTAAGTCCAATAACTACCGTATTGGTGTCTCCTTATACAAGTGGCGAAAGTATCTCTATGCTACAAGGTATAGGTATTGTAATTGTATTGGCTGCAGTGGCTTATCAGAATGGGTTGCATACGGCACTCTTTAATAAGTTGAGTGGCAAGAAAGTCGAATCGAGTAGCTAAAGCGTGTCTAGCATATAACTAGTAGCAGGTTTTACTTACTCGAATTTTAAACAATCTATTTTATAATCCGTTTATATACAAACAGACACATAACTAAGTAGAACTTTTAGATAAGTTTTAATATTTAAAAAAGATATATAACTATGAGATTAACCTCAAGAGAAACAGAGAAGCTGATGCTTTTTTTAGCAGGAGAGCTTGCCGAGAAGCGAAAAGCAAGGGGCGTGAAACTTAACTATCCAGAGGCGATAGCATTAATAAGTTCTAGATTGCATGAGCTGGCAAGAGATGGCAAGAGAGTGGCAGAGTTAATGCAAATAGGTGCCACCTTTTTAACCAAAGAAGATGTTATGGAGGGTGTGGCAGAGATGATTAAGGATGTGCAAATAGAAGCTACTTTTCCCGACGGAACCAAATTGGTAACCGTTACTAACCCTATACGCTAATCTACAAAAAACATACAACTATGGTACCCGGAGAATATATATTAAAAGAAGAAGATATAGTATGTAATGCCAAGCAAGAGAGCATTACCATAAAAGTGACCAATACTGGCGATAGGCCTGTGCAGATAGGCTCTCATTTTCACTTTTTTGAAATAAATAAAATGATTTCATTCGATCGCGAAAAAGCATTCGGAAAGCGTCTCGATATTTTGGCAGGCACAGCAAAACGCTTTGAGCCAGGAGAGAGCACCGAAGTACAACTTATAAACTACGGAGGTAGTAGAAAAGCATATGGCGCTAGCAACCTTACTGAAGGAGACACTACTTTGAAAGAAAGTTTGGAGAAAGCGATGAAGAAGATGGAATCTAAAAATTTTAAAAATAAAAAATCATGAGTT
>CAZIUT010000082.1:0-8046 GCA_964542545.1 uncultured Dysgonomonadaceae bacterium
TGACAACCCAATAAAAAGACCACCTACAGGCAAAAAAGCTATAATCCACACATGAAATTCTCTCCAATTTGTCACACAATCTAAACTCCATAGAAAGAAAGCCGAGATACTACCTACTATAAAACTTAATGTTAAGCAGATTAATAGCCATTTTGAAAGATAAAATAGAGAAGGAATTTGTTCGAATGAAAATAGAGTACCTTTAATCTTACTTTTATTCATATTGCCTTAAATTGAATGATTCTATTGTGGTAAAACCTTTAAAAGTAGATGTCATCAGTTCCAATCGGAACGGTTTAAGGCAGACCTCATTGCCAAAATTTAGAAATACAAAGATAATTAAAACAGAAGATATTACAACACTTTAAAAGATAACATCTGATTGGTTACATTCATCTATAAATGAGCTAGCCCATAAAACAAAGATTATTTTATGGGCTAGCGCATTATATATATAAGATTTTTTTACACCTTTCTCTTTCTTCCTTTAAGCAAAATCTTCTTTAGTGCTCTGCGCAAGGTTTTATATTTAAACTCATATCCTGCATCTTGTATTTTATGCGAAGAGATACGACTACCCTCTAATATTATTTGAGATGCTTCACCTAAAAAAAGTCTGAAAACAAACTCTGGGACTCTTGGTAAGAACATTGGTTTCTTTAATACATTGGCAATTGTTTTCATAAAGTCGGCATTGGTAGTATCCTCTGGGGCAACTGCATTGTATGCACCAGTCATAGATTCATCTTCAATGGCTTTTATATATATTCTGCACAAATCATCGATATGTATCCAAGGCATATACTGCGAACCTTTTCCTAAAGGTGCACCCAATCCAAACTTAGTAGGAAGTACAGCTTTCTTTACCAATTCACTATCTTTTGACAAAACAACACCTGTGCGAATGCTTACTGAACGAATGCCCAAATCAGTAGTAAACTCTTTTGCTTGTTCCTCCCACTTATAGCAAGTTTCACTCAAGAAATCATTTTCGATATGCTTATCATCTTCTTTGAATACTATATCAGAAGTAACAGCGCCGTAGTAGCCTACTGCTGATGCAGATATAAAAGCATCTACTTTAGTTTCCATCTCTTGCAGTTTTTCTAATATCAGCTGTGCTGAGCGCACCCTACTCCCCACAATCATACGTTTTCGGGCTTCGGTCCACTTACCTTCAGCAAGACCTACTCCTGCCAAGTGAACAATTACATCGGCCTCCTCTAAAGCTTCTTTATCAATTTGTCCTTTCAGAAGATCCCATCTATAGCGTGGTATATCAGCTTTTATATGTCTTTCGCGACTGAGCCATATAACATCGTATCCTTTTTTTAAAAGCAATTCGGAGAGTCTACGCCCAACCATGCCAGATCCGCCCGTTATTAGTATTGTTTTCATACTCATATATTGTTTATAGTTTGTTCCTAAACTAACAACAAAAAAGACGAAAGAATGTTGCAGTGCAACGCTCTTTCGTCTTTATGTAATTTCGTTGAAACTAATAATGAAAAGCAATTTCGCTCTTCTTGTCTTTTTTGAGAGTAAAAAAATACACTTCGACAATCTCAGTGATCGACCCTCTCCTTAACCTTATCTCTTTTCTCTTGTCCCTTATTTCTTATCCCTATCTTCTATTGCCCATAGCAATCATAACATAATAAATCAAAGTAGCCAACGACCCCAAAGCTGCTACCACATAGGTGTATGCAGCCCATTTGAGTGCATCTTTAGCTTCTGAATGATTGCTTACATTAGTTATTCCTGCCGAACTCAACCATACTAAGGCACGTTGAGAAGCATTAATTTCTACAGGTAGAGTAACAAAACTAAATAGTGTGGTCATTGCAAATAATGCAATACCGAACCAGATAAGCATTGGGAATTGATTAATCATTAATATTCCACCCAACAGAATCCAAGGAACCCATTTAGAAGAAAAGGAAACTGCGGGCACTAACGCTGAACGCATTTTCAGCGGCCCATATGCGCGTGCATGTTGCACAGCATGACCCGTTTCATGTGCAGCAACAGCTGCTGCCGCTACACTGTTCATATTATACACAGGTTCGCTCAAATTGATTGTTTTGTTGGAAGGATTGTAGTGATCTGTCAAACTACCACGCACTGATACAACTTGCACATCATAAATTCCATTATCATGCAACATTTTCTCTGCTATATCCTTCCCAGTCATCCCATTGGTCAATGGTATTTTACTATACTTCTTGAATCGGCTTTTTAGTTGTGATGAAACTAGCCAACTAATCAATGCTATACCTATAAATAAAATCCAATACATATCTTTATTATTTAATTGTTTATTGTTTTGTTAGTTCTTACCAATCATACAGTGCAAAAAGTGTGCCGTTGTCCATTTTACTAACAACAATAGACAAGTGATATACAACAAGAGATGCTTACACCTCGTACTCGATATTCCATGAATGACATCAAGTCGTCAGGATAAGTATGTCTCCTGCAATCTACTCTGTGCTTAATGCGGCAAACTTCACCACCCTACACCTCCAAGGCTTCAGCCTTAAATTTTAGCTCAAACCTCTATCTTACAATTGTTTGTGCTCTATCTGGACCCACCGATACAATTTTGATAGGAACTTCCAATTCTTCTTCTAAGAAACTTAACAGCGCATTGAATTCTTCAGGAAATTCATTCTCCGATTGCATCCTTGTCATATCAACTTTCCATCCTGGCAGTTCTACATACTCAGGGGTTATATCTTCGCTCAACTCAAATGGGAAAACCTCTGTACGTTCTCCATCAATATCGTAAGCTACACAAAGTTTTATAGTTTCGAATTCGTCAAGCACATCAGATTTCATCATAATAAGCTGAGTTACGCCATTTACCATAATGGTATATTTGAGTGCTACCAAATCAATCCAACCACAACGACGTGGACGACCTGTAACCGATCCAAACTCATTACCTTTGACAGCCATCTCCTTGCCAATGTCATCAAAAAGCTCTGTTGGGAATGGGCCACTACCTACACGTGTGAGGTATGCTTTGAATATGCCAAACACCTCACCAATGCTGTGTGGTGCAACACCTAAGCCTGTACATGCTCCTGCACAAACCGTATTTGAGGAAGTTACAAATGGATAGGTGCCAAAATCGATATCTAGTAATGAGCCTTGTGCTCCTTCAGCTAAAACGCTCTTTTCTTGTTTTATTTGATCGTTCACAAACTGTTCACTATCAATTATCTTAAAGGTTTTAAGTTTTTCTACGCCTTCAAACCATTCCTCTTCAAGCTCTGCAAGATTATCACAATTGAATTGGCAGTTATCAAGCATCTGTTTATGTCTCTCTACTGCCTTATCATATTTCTCTTGAAAGTTGTGAAGTATATCTCCTACTCTCAAACCATTACGGCTAGTTTTATCGGTATATACAGGACCAATTCCTTTTCCTGTTGTGCCAATTTTATCGTCACCTTTCTCAGCTTCGCTGGCACTATCCAACAATCGATGTGTAGGGAGTATGAGGTGAGCTTTCTTAGATACATAAAGTCTATCTGTGAGTGTATGACCCGATGCCTCTAAAGCTTCAACCTCAGCTTTAAACAGCGCAGGGTCTAAAACCACACCATTGCCAATGAGATTTATCTTGCCACCCTGAAAAATTCCCGAAGGAATAGAGCGCAACACATATTTTTGGTTTTCAAACTCTAATGTATGACCAGCATTTGGGCCACCTTGAAATCGAGCTACTACCTTATAGTTGGGTGTTAGCACATCTACAATCTTTCCTTTTCCTTCGTCGCCCCACTGGAGGCCTAACAATACATCTACTTTCATTTCCTTCTCAATCTATTTAATTTCATTCTACGTGCATGACTACATTTGCTACAAACACCGTATATATACATGCTATAATAACTAACCTTAAATTTTTTTATTCTCCTCAGCTGTGTTTCACTGATAAGATTGTTACGCGTTTCACGCACTTCGCCACAGTCTACACATATTATATGGTCGTGATTTTCATTTCCGTAAGCACGCTCATATTGTGCAGCATTAGCCCCAAACTGATGTTTTACAACCAAATCGCAATCCAATAACAATTCAATTGTGTTATACAAAGTAGATCGACTAACCCTAAAACTAGCTTCAAGCATAGAGTTGTAGAGCGAATCCATATTGAAATGTCCTTTAATAGAGTATATGTGATCTAAAATAGCATAGCGCTCCGATGTTTTGCGATGCTTACGCAATGTGAGATACTCTGTGAACTCGTCTTTTACTTGCTTACGGACTTTTTCGTTATCCATTTTAATTCTATGTTTGAGTCTTTATTAAAATCATTGAAGTGCTTTGTTCTTTATTTTATTGTTTCTGAGTGATAGTAGAAAGCAGGAATGCATATAACGCTCTCATTGTTATAGGCATCGTGCGATGTAACAAAATAGTAATACGCTTCATCGCTGTCTTCTACATAAGTCTCATACATTGGCTCTCTTACACCTGTAGCAATTATATTTGCTGCATTTTCTGTATCAAAGTTATCGTCTACTGTTCTGTATATTGTGTAAGTTCTTCTTTTAGTTGTATCACTCTTCCATTTAAGCTGAAATATACCTCCCACTTTTTCGGCTGTTAAATCATGCGCTGCATCTGGCAGTGTATCAGACAGCCAAGTCATAGCTGGCAGTTTGGCTGGATGTTTATAGTAATCATTGATAGAGAAAAGAATGCCTTTAAGGTTCGACAATACATTTTCGGTGCGAAAATAAGCTTGTCCCGCCATTTTCTTATCTCGTGTATACGCCATTTGATTTACTATATCTTCTTTAGGCCACTTAAGCTCTGTCATTTGATAAACACCCAAACCAGGCACTATAATTCTATTGTTGCCGTGCAATATCCAATCGTCTGCAAAAGGATAGAATAGATCGTTGCGATAATACATCATTGGGTACAGCGCATCATGCTTGCCACTCATCATCCAATGCCCTGCATCTTGCAACACGGTTTCATAGGCATTCCATCCATCGTGCTTATTATTTAAAGGTCTGTATCTCCCCAATGGAGCACTACTAACCTGTACCCAAGGCTTCAAGCTTTTAACAGAGTCGTACATCATTGTTACAAATCTGTTTATATTTGCCCTTCTCCAATCTGAAATACTCTGTCCTTTACCATATCTATTAAATCTAGTCTTGTCAGGAAATCTGGCTGAATTATCGGGGTAACGAATATAATCGAAATGAATACCATCAATATCGTAATTACTGACAATTTCGTTGACTATAGAAATTAGATAATCATCTGTTTTAGGATTACTCGGATCTAGGAACCATTCATTTTTATAGCGTATTGCAATGGAAGGTTGTTTACGAGTAACAGAGCGCTGCCCTAAACCACTTACATGCTTATTGCTGCCAAGTGGATAAGTTACTATCCATGCATGACAAGCAAGACCACGTTTGTGACATTCTTCTATTGCAAACTGCAGAGGATCGAATGTGCTTTGCCCTGGCTTTGCAGATGCAACAACAGACGACATGGGCTCTATTACAGATTTATAAAGCACCTCGCCGCGTGTACGAGCTTGAAAAAAAACAGTATTGAAGTTAAATTTCTTAAGATCATCCAACATCTTGATTAATTCTCTTTTTTGCACATCCACGTCTGTTCTGTTTGTGGGCCAATCTAATCCGTAGTTTGTTGTTAACCAAACCGCTCTAACCTCGGTTGGGGGTGGATTATTTGCATAAACTTGCAATACGAACAATAGACTTATGCAAATAAACCAATATATTTTATTCATTCTTTTTCTATCATTTTTTTCTTACACTCTTACAAAAATAAAATAAAACAACTATATAAAGAGGGTTTCCCTATTAATTAACATAATAAAAGGGATTAATTGTAGCATGAATTTCAATAAATAAGCTACTCGAAGTAAATTCCGCACTCTATATAAGTGAAAGCAATTTTCCTCTAACTAAATCGACTGTAATTACATTTAATCATTTTGTATAATCATCTCTTGCTTGTCACAAAGTTATCGAAAATTAATGAGGTTATTATCATTTCATCAAGAGGTTATCAATTATAGAAGAAGTTTTAAGATAAATGAAGTATTATTATTTTCTGGATCTGATTGTTTTGAAGAAGCCGCAACCTATCAATTTAAGAAAATATCATTGTAAAATCCTAAGAGATAGTTGGTAAATTATTTAATAGAAAACAAATAACATTATTGACATTCAAACTTTTTAAAATCACTATATTTGAGCAATCATAAAAAAAGAGAGTATATGAAACATCACATTATTATTACTGGGGGAGCACAAGGTATTGGCAAGGTTACTACCCTTAGGTTGCTCAAACAAGATTACTGTGTTTCGGTATTCGATAGGGATATGGAAGCATTAAATGAAATGAAAGCTGAAGTTGACAGTAAGAACTGTTCTCTGCAACATGTAGATGTTGCTAATGAAAAGGAGGTAATAGATGCAATTAATGATTCGATAAAAATATTTGAAGGTTTATACGGTTTAATTAATAATGCAGCTATCAGCAACAACAAGCCTATTACTGAGCTAACGCTCTACGAGTGGCAACAAGTTATAGACTGCAATTTGACAGGAGCATTTTTGTGTTCAAAATATGCATTGCCCCATTTAAAGAAAAAGAAAGGGTGCATTATCAACATGGCATCTACACGCGCTTTTCAATCGGAGCCAAATACTGAAGCATACTCTGCAAGCAAGGGTGGTATATTTGCTTTTACTCATGCATTGGCTATGAGCGCAGCTCCAGAGGTGAGGGTGAATTGTATTAGTCCGGGTTGGATTGATGTATCGGGCGTGAAGAAAGCATCATTGGCTCAACAAACTACTTTGTCTCAAAGCGACCATGAGCAACATCCCGCAGGTAGGGTTGGAAATGCAGAGGATATAGCACGTATTATTTTCTTTCTTTTAGACGAAAGAAACGATTTTATAACAGCACAAAACTTTGTGATTGATGGCGGAATGACCCGTAAAATGATTTATACCTAAACGTTTTTTGATGGTTTTATGCGCATAAGAACAACGCCAATAGCTATCCAAAACATCTCTCTAATACGGGTTATCAATCCAACATAAACTCCAATACCCGGTATTGGAATTTTAAGCATACTAAAGGCTATACTAAAACCACCCTCGCGTGTACCCAATTGCATTGGAGAGAAGAAAAGAATATTGGCAAACAATGAAGAGAAGGCTGCAACTATAATACATTCAAAAACTGAGAGATGATACCCAAGAGGAATTGCCATAAACATTATCTCTATAGATGAGAGAAACCTAGCAAAGATCTCGAGTGAAAGAGCAAGAAAAAAATCTTTCTTGCGATTAGTATAAAGTTCTGCCATCAAATTATCCATTACTGCAATCCTTTCTACATGTTTTGTTTTATAGACTCTCACTTTTGTTTTCACAAAAGGTATCTGAGAGGCAACATTTAACGCCTGATGAATTAACCCTTTTCTAAACACAGTGAAAGCCCAATAGGTAAGTATGAATCCACCTATCACAACTCCCCAAAGAACAAGCTTAATCCCTAAGGGGATAACTGGTACAACAAATATAAAGATGGGAACAGAAACCATCCAAAATATAAAGTGAGCCAAAAAGTGCATCATGGTAGAAAGTAAAACGCCTGAAGTGGCCCTATCAATACCTACATATTCTTTCAGCTCAATAATCTTGTACGGCTCGCCACCTAATAGCCCTACAGGGGTCATACTATTAATAGCAAAGCCACTAATCATTAGCTTAATTTTGCGAAGAAGCGAAACCTCCTTACACCCATTGCCTCCACGAAGAATTACATGAAATGACAAGCCGTTGAAAGTGTAAATAATTGTCCAAATACCAACAATTGCGAAAAACCACCAGCCAGTATCTTTTATATATTCCCAAATAGTGTCAATACCAACCTTATAAACCATCCACAATAATACCAATATCCCAACTACAAAAAGCAGGTCGCGTATTATCTTTACTTTTTTGTTCATCTGTATATTTT
>CAZIUT010000083.1:0-8011 GCA_964542545.1 uncultured Dysgonomonadaceae bacterium
AAGAGTCGGAGAAAGAAGCAAAACGCAAAGAGGTGGTTGATTTGCTAACGGGCGAAGTAAACTTGCGCAGCAAAAAGGATCTGATTGAGAAGTTTATTGCCGAGAATCTGCCCATTATAAATGACACCGACGATATACCCGAGGAGTTTGAGAAGTATTGGTCGAGAGAGCAAGAGAAGGCTTTTAAGCAGTTTGTGAGTGAAGAGAACCTTGTGCCCGAAAAGACAGAGAAGTTGATTGAAAACTACCTCTATGCAGAGCGTGAGCCTTTGCGAGACGACTTGCTTAGTCTTATTGATGGCGAGCAACCCTCGGTTTTGCAACGCAAATCTATTGGCGACAGATTGCTTAGCAAGGTGGTAGATTTTGTGGAGACTTTTGTGGAGGGGATGGTGGGGTGATTAATTGAAAATTAAGACTTGAGAGTTATAATGTTGATTTTAAATATTATATAGGCAGGTTGCGACTTGTTTATGGTCGATAAAAAAGAAAAAAAGCCACACACCCTATTTCAGTGCATGGCTTTTTCCATTCTTATCTGCTTTCAGCAATAAACACAGTGTCTCTATTATTTATCTGAATATTGCTTCTCTATTTTTTCTTTTAGTTCTTTGGTCGAAGGCATGTTTTCAGGTTTGGGTTGCAGTGTTTGTTCATACACCACCTTGTCGTTAAGCACCTTCTTAGCTTTGTCAAAAGCTTTGTCGGTTTTCAGCATTTCTTGCACAGCACCTTTTTTGTAGTGGTATCGTTTTACAATTTCGCTAGAGATTAATCTTTTTATTTCATCTTTAAATGTTTCTAAGTCTCTGTCTAGGTTGGGTACAAGCTTATCTTCAAGTGCTTTAAACTCGGCCGAAGCAGTTTCCATGTATCCTTCAAACTCCATAACCTCGCTAAGTGTTTCAAGCCTTTTCTCGCTCATTCTGTCGTATTCAAAATCTAAAGATTTTACATATTCTTTAAACTTCTCATATTCATTGTCGGTATATGTAAACTCTTCTACCGATGGAATGCTTGCCTTGTTTTGAGCCCATTGTGTGGCATAGTTAAAGATTACATTCTCTGTGAGCAGATAAAATGATATTGTTCCAGGTTTTGCCTCCTCAACGGTTATGTCTGGAATGATTCCTCCTCCATCACGAACTTCTCTGCCGTTTTTGGTGTGAAACACTGTGGTGAGGCTATCGGGAATTCTGCCAACACTGCCATCGGGGTTGCGGTGTGTGTAATCCATTGCTTGTATGCCTCGTCCGCTTGGAATGTAGTATTTTGAAGTTGTTACCTTTAGGCTTCCTCCAAATGGCAGCTCTCTTACTGTTTGAACCAATCCTTTGCCAAATGATCTGTCGCCCACTATAACAGCTCTGTCTAAGTCTTGCAACGTGCCAGCTACAATTTCTGATGCTGAGGCCGACGAGTTGTCTATGAGCACAACCAATGGTATGATACTGTCGACAGGTTGTTCTGAGGTTCGTAACACTCTGTCCCATTGTTTTATTTTTCCTTTGGTAGAAACCACTTCTTGTCCTTTTGGGGTGAAGATGTTTACTATTCTCACAGCTTCTTCCATTATTCCGCCACCATTGCCACGCAGGTCTAAGATAAGAGATGTTGCACCTTGTTCTTTAAGGTTAATAACTGAGTTTTTTACTTCTTGTGCTCCATTTTCGGTAAATGTATCGAAGTGTATGTAACCAATGTTATCGCCTACAATTGAAGCATATGAGATGGGGTGAATTGATATTTTTTCGCGAACAACTTTAAATGTTCGATTCTTTTTTTCGCCAGGGCGACTTATAGTTATTTCTACTATTGTGCCTGGTTTTCCTTTTAGTAGGTCGCTTACTTCTTGCACAGTTGAGTTTGCAACCTCTGTGTCGTCTATTTTAATAATGATATCGCCTGGTTTCAGCCCACTTTTATCGGCAGGAAGTCCCTTGTATGGTTCGTTTATTACAACATTGCTGTCGTTATACGAAATGACAGAACCGATTCCAGCATACTCACCAGTGGTCATAAACTTGAGGTCGCCCATTTCATCTTCAGAGATATAGGTGGTGTAGGGGTCAAGTTGTGCCAACATCGAATTGATGGTTCTGTTTACAACTTTATCAACATCTAAACTGTCTACATAAAAAAGGTCTATCTCTTTGAGTATAGTTGTTAGAATGTCAATATTTTTATTTATATCGAAATATCTATCGTTTGTTTTTGGTTTCTGTTGTGATGCAAAGGATGATAAACAGATTATTGTACTGAGTACAATAAGTAAGAGTTTTTTCATTATTGAGTCTTTTTCGGTAAGTTTAGTTTGTAATATATCTTCGTTATTCTAGCAAAGAAACTACTTTTTTACGAAAATAAGCCTCTGTTTTAGTTATATGTTTCTAAAATCATTACCTTTATGCCGTTTTACGAATCAGATTTAAAGTAAAATAATATGCGGTCATCCATTAGATATATAATATTACCTGGACTAATAGCTTTAGTTATTTTTTATTTAACTTGCATTGTAGATGTAGATTCTATTCCTGTTCCACAAAAAGTATTTCAGTATGACAAGCTGGCTCATTTTGCAATGTTCTTTGCCCTTTCGGGGGCAGTTTATATAGATTACTACTTGAAGCATGACGGCAAGCCAAACGGTTATAAGTGGCTTTTGTTTGGTTTAGTATTACCTATAATCTATGGAGGATTGATTGAAATAGCACAAGAAAACTTTTTTGAGCGCAGTGGCGATCTGTACGACTTTGTTGCCGATGCTATGGGTGTGATGGGTGCTACAATTATTGCATTGTTTTACGTATATGTAAAACCAAAACAATAGATAAAAGTATCTTTGTATGAAACTAAACTATAGAATTATGTTTTTAATAAAATATTTATTGATTGTTTGTATGTCTGTTTTTATCTTTATTGGCTGTACCAATAAAGGGTCTGTAAAGAATGATGACTCAAGTATCGACATGGCATCTATAAGCGACGAGGCTAATGAAGAGGCAGATAATGTGGTTGACGAAAGAGGTTACATTGTAGAGGTTGGAGACATTGCTCCAGACTTTGAGATGGCTTTGCCAAATGGTGAGCGTGTTCAGCTATCATCGTTGAGGGGCAAGGTGGTTATGTTACAGTTTACTGCAAGTTGGTGTGGAGTGTGTAGAAAAGAAATGCCGTATATTGAGAAAGATATTTGGGGTAAATATAAAAATAATTCAAACTTTGCTTTGTATGGTATAGATAGAGAAGAGCCAGTAGAAAAAATAAATGAATTGATTGAAAAAACTGGAGTAACTTATCCCATTGGGTTAGACCCCGATGCAGGAATTTTCACCTTGTATGCTAAAGAGAAGGCAGGTATTACGCGTAATATAATTATCGACAGAGATGGTAAGATTGTAATGTTGACCCGTCTTTTTGATATGGAGGAGTTTGGGGAGATGGTGAAGGTGATAGATGAATTGCTTGAAAATCCTTCTTAGTTGAAAATATAGATAATAGAGATTAAAAATTAAAATGTCATGAGATACGAAGATTTAAAAACTTTAGACGAGTTAAGAGAAAAAGGTAGTATTACTGAAGAAGAGTTTCAGCGAGAAAAAGCAAAAATATTGGCTGAGGATAATAACAGCTATTCAAGATCTCAAAAGAATCCTCTTTTTGGAATGACTCAAAACAACTATTTAATGCTGATGCATTTGTCGCTGTTTACAAGCTTCTTTACGCTGTTTGTTGGTGTGGTTATACCCATAATATTATGGGCAATAAATAAAGAGAATAATGCTGAGGTGGACAGGCATGGCAAGAATATTCTGAATTTAATTGTAAGCTATGCTATATACGCAGTTGGTTTAACAATAACTATTATAGGAATTCCATTGGTGCTTGCTTTGCTTGTGACTTTAATTGTAGTGGTAATTAAAGCATCAATAAAAGCTAGCAATGGCGAATATTGGGAGTATCCATTTACAATAAAATTTTTTAAATAGAATATGAAAGAAAAACCCCTCATAAAATATAATAATGTATCTCTAAATATAGAAGAAAACACTATTCTTAAAGATGTGAGTTTTGAAATAAAACGAAACGATTTTCGCTATGTTATAGGGAGGGTCGGATCGGGAAAAAGTACACTCTTGAAAAGTATATATGCTGAACTACCCATTGAAGAGGGAGATGCATGGGTGTTTGATTATAATCTTGCGACACTGAAACGGAAGAATATTCCTTTTTTACGTCGTAAGATAGGTATTGTTTTTCAAGATTTTCAGTTGCTTATTGATAGGTCTGTAGAGAAAAACCTAGAATTTGTTTTAAGAGCAACAGGTTGGGAAAACAAGAAGGTTATAAAAGACAGAATAAACGAGGTGTTGGAGCAAGTGAATATGCAAAACAAGGCGTATAAAATGCCCCATGAGCTTTCGGGTGGCGAGCAGCAGCGTGTTGTTATTGCAAGGGCTTTGCTAAACGCTCCATCACTGATACTGGCCGATGAGCCAACGGGGAACCTTGACCCTGAAACAGGTAATCAGATTGTAGAGTTGTTACACTCAATTTCTCAAAATGAAGCAGCTGTATTAATGTCAACCCACAACTATTCTATTGTAAGTAATTTTCCGGGTAAAATAATGAAATGTGGAAACATGAATTTGATAGATTTGGATGAAGATCAAATAGAGAAAGAGTTGTGTTATTAAAAAAAATCTGAGGGTTATACTTTAGAATGTAGTTAAAATACGCCAGCGTGTACTTGTCTCGTTTTAACGTTTGTATACTCATTCATTTTTCTAAACTAACTAAAAAGATGAGAGGGTTGATATTTTTTTGTACATTTGCAACTTTAAAAAAATGTTCTAAAATACTTTATTGTGGCTGATACAAAATACATATTCGTTACTGGTGGTGTTGTTTCTTCTCTTGGAAAAGGGATAATTGCAGCTTCACTCGGAAAACTTTTGCAATCAAGAGGTTATAATGTAACCATTCAAAAATTTGATCCATATATTAATGTCGATCCAGGAACTCTGAATCCGTATGAGCATGGTGAATGCTTTGTTACAGTAGATGGACACGAGGCTGACTTAGATTTAGGTCACTACGAACGCTTCTTAAATATTGAAACAACAAAAGAGAATAATATTACCACTGGTAGAATATACCAAAATGTAATAAGCAAAGAACGCAAAGGTGACTACTTAGGTAAGACAGTGCAAGTTGTACCTCATATTACGGATGAGATAAAACGTAATGTGAAGCAATTGGGTCTTAAAAATAAGTTCGACTTTGTTATAACAGAAATAGGGGGAACTGTTGGAGATATTGAGTCGTTGCCCTTTTTAGAAAGTGTGCGCCAGTTGCGCTGGGAGTTAGGGAATAAAAGTTTGGTTATTCATCTCACCTTTGTTCCTTATATTGCTGCTGCAGGAGAACTAAAAACAAAGCCAACACAACACTCTGTTAAAGAACTTCAATCTCAAGGAATACAACCCGACATGCTGGTGTTGAGAACCGAAAAGGATTTGAATGAAGAAATTTTGAACAAAGTAGCGCTTTTTTGTAATGTTGAGCAAGACGCAGTATTGCAGTCAATCGATGTTCCAAGCATATATGAGGTTCCTCTTATGATGAGTGAACAGTCTATGGACGAAGTAGTGCTTAGGAAAATGGGCATGCCTATTGGTGATAAACCAGCATTGACTGCCTGGACAGGTTTTCTTGAGAAAAGACGCAATGCTACAGAAAAGGTGGTTATAAAATTAGTAGGCAAATATGCTGAACTGCCCGATGCTTATAAATCTATCAACGAATCTTTGTCGCAAGCAGCAATTTATCACAATAGGGTGTTGGAGTTTGAGGCTATTCAATCTGAAAATATTACACCCGAGAATGTAGAAGAGTTGCTTGATGGTGCAGACGGCATTGTGGTTGCTCCTGGATTTGGACAACGAGGAGTAGAAGGTAAATTCACAACCGTTACTTATGCTCGCGAAAATGATATTCCTACTTTTGGTATTGGTTTAGGCATGCAGTGTATGATTGTAGAATATGCACGCAATGTTTTAGGATTGAAAGACGCAAACTCTATTGAAATGGATTCTAAAACACCTTATAATGTAGTTGACTTGATGGATAATCAAAAGAACATTACAAGCATGGGTGCATCTATGAGGCTTGGCACATACGATTGTTGTTTGGTGAAAGACTCTATTACATATAATGCTTATGGTAAAGAGTTCATTCAAGAGAGGCATCGCCATCGTTATGAGTTTAATAATAAATTCAAAGCACAGTTTGAGGAAAAAGGAATGCTCTTTGCTGGTACTAATCCATATTCAGACTTGGCAGAAGTAATAGAAGTTCCTGCATTGAAGTGGTTTGTTGGCACTTCGTTTCATCCTGAATACAACAGTACAGTTATTTCACCTAATCCTCTATTTATGAGTTTTATGTCTGCAATAATTAAGAATAATAAAAAAAACTAAATTAAGAATAGCACTATAACTATAATGTAGTTGCAATATAAATTACAAATGGATAAAAATACTATAATTGGTTTTCTTCTCATCGCAGTTGTTATGATCACTTTTATGATTACACAACAACCCAATGAAGAACAATTGCGTGAGCGTAAAAGAATGCAAGATTCAATACAGCAGGTTGAGTTGGATAGAGCCAAACTGGAAGCTGAACAACAGTCTCAAACAAACAATTCTGAAGTTGCTGAGCCTGACGCGCTTGCTGAGTTTTTTGGAGGAGAGTTCTCTATTACAGAAGATACTACACATGTAGAAGAACTAGAACAACAAGAAAAGGTTTCTGTTGATTCTGTATCGCCATTCGCTTCTGCAAACAATAGTGCAGCAGAAGAGTTTGTGACTATTGAGAACGACGATGTTAGTTTGAGAGTTTCTACTAAAGGAGGCTGGATGTATTCGGCAGAATTAAAAGACTTTAAAAGATACGATAAAGACACGCTATTTCTTTTTAAAGGAGATGAGGCAAGATTTAATTTAGAGCTTTTCAATAAGAGAAGTGTAAGGTTGAATACTGAATCTGAAAACTTCACTCCTATCTTTTCTGAAGATGGTAAAAGCTTAACCATGCGTTTGGGCTATACAGATAATCAATACATTGATTTTGTGTACACTCTTCCAGCTTCTGGCTACTTAATCAACTTTGATATTAAGGTGAATGGAATGGCAAGTGAATTGCATGCAGAGAGTCTTCAGAACTTCCGCATTAAATGGGATCAAAAGTTGCGTCAGCAAGAAAAAGGACGCAAGTTTGAAAGTAGATATGCAACCATTCACTACAAGTATGCAGGGTTGGAGGTAAATAAAATGTCGGAGAACAAAGATAAAAGAGAAGAGTATAGCGATCCTATTCATTGGTTTGCTTACAAAGATCAATTCTTTACTTCTACATTTATTGGCGACAAACCTTTTACCAATACTATTCTATCTACCAAGACTATAGAAGAAGAGGGATATTTAAAAGACTATACAGCCGAAATTTGGGCACCAGTTACTGTTAATGAAGCAGGGCAACTATTTGCAGGTTTCCGCTATTATTTAGGTCCTGTTCACTATACATCTATGAAGGCTCTTAATAAAGATGTGCCTGATAATGAACGCCTTCATTTAGAGAAAATGGTTAATTTAGGATGGAACTGGTTGAGCTGGATAAACAAATTTTTTGTAATACCTATTTTCAACTTTTTCTTATCGATGGGTTGGGGCATGGGTTTGATTATATTCTTATTGACGCTATTAGTTAAGTTGATTATTTCACCGCTAACGTTCAAATCATACAAATCAACTGCAAAAATGAGGGTGTTGAAGCCTCAGGTTCAAGAAATTGAAGCTAAATATCCTGGTCAAGACAAAGCAGTTGAACGACAAAAAGCAACCATGGAGCTATATAGTAAAGCCGGAGCAAGCCCAATGAGTGGATGTTTGCCCATGTTGTTGCAATCTCCTATTTTAATTGCCCTGTTTTGGTTTTTCCCATC
>CAZIUT010000084.1:0-7974 GCA_964542545.1 uncultured Dysgonomonadaceae bacterium
AACTACGCGATCCAGCATCGTAATAACATAAACCACGTATCCATTTATCTTTAGTGCTAAGCAAAAGTTCCTGTCCTATTTCACCATCCAAAACATTAAAGACATGTTCTTTTGATCTGAAAATATAAGGAAGACCAAATACTTTATAATCATCGGTGAAACTCTCCATAGCAGCTGCCGAAACTTTGGTCATAGCCAAACTCCCAATTTGTACTAACTCTAAACACTGCTGTTCAGAACCCAATTGTGATGAAGGATAAATTTGAATAGTCATTTTTCCTTCAGATAACTCTTTCAAACGATCAGCCATAAACTCCATCGCTATATGTACAGGGTGAACAATCTCCAAGCTATGTGCTAACTTCAACTCTGTTGTTTCAGAAGTATCTTTGCAAGATGTCATTATTAGAAATAAAGCACCTATCAAAATAATTAAAAATTTGTTTTCTTTCATCAGAATTTAAAATATTTTTTTGCGTTATAATATGATATATTTTCTACCATTTCCTTTACTAAACCCATTTCAGAAGCTGGTAGCAATCCTTCTTCAACATCTTTACCTATAATATTACACAGTATTCTACGAAAGTATTCGTGACGTGGATATGAAATAAAACTCCTAGAGTCAGTCAGCATTCCTACGAATCTACTCAATAATCCTTGTGTAGAAAGAGTGTTCATTTGGTCTTCCATACCATCTTTTTGATCTAAAAACCACCAACCTGATCCAAACTGTATTTTACTAACTATCGGACCTTCTTGAAAATTGGCAGCCATTGTTGCTACCAAATAGTTGTCTCTTGGATTTAAATTATATATTATTGATTTTGCTAGCTTATCTTCAATTTGCAAACGATCGAAAAATTGCCCTATTGAAGACGCAACATTCGACGCATCATTGATAGAATCGTATCCTGCATCAGGTCCTAGCAGATTAAACATTTTTGTATTGTTATTTCTAATAGCCCCATAATGGAATTGTTGCACCCATCCCTTTTCAAAATTAAGAACTGCATTCTCATAAAGCATTCTAGACTTAAACTTGCTAATTTCTGAACTAGTTAAATCTCTTCTTTCTGAATAGACCTTTTTGAAAATAGACTCAGCTTCAGCAAATGAACACTCCTCGGCATAGAAAGCTTCAATACCATGGTCTGATAATTTACAGCCAACAGAATTGAAATAATCATGCCTGCTTTTTATTGCAGCAAGATAATCTTGAAAATTCTTAATAGCCTTGCCATTTACATTTGCTAATACTTTAACATAATCTGCAAAGCTTTCTGTGTTTTCAACTGCCAATGATTTATCTGGACGCCAAGTGGGCAAAACTTTAATTTCAAAGTCGCTATCCTTTATTTGCTTATGATAAGTAAGTAAATCGCATGGATCGTCTGTTGTACAAACAACTTCTACTTTGAACCTACGCATCATTCCACGGGCAGTAAAACCCTCTTGTTGCAACATTTCATTGCACTGCTCATAGATTTCTGATGCTGTCTTTGGCGATAATATTTTATAAATACCAAAAACACGCTGAAGCTCCATATGTGTCCAATGATACATTGGGTTTCGCATTGTGTAAGGAATTGTTTCTGCAAACTTTTGAAACTTCTCCCAATCAGAAGCATCGCCAGTAATAAACTTCTCTTCTACACCGTTGGCACGCATAAGTCGCCATTTATAATGATCACCACTTAACCATAAATCAGTTATATTTCTAAAGCGATAGTCATTAGCAATCAACTTAGGATCTAGATGACAGTGATAATCTATAATAGGAAGATTTTTCACATGGTCGTGATACAAGCTTTGTGCCGTAGATGTTTCAAGAAGAAAGTTTTCGTGTAAGAATAATTTCATTTATACTTTGTAATATTATTATCATTATTAAAAAAGAAATAAGCACTATATATAATAGTAGAGATAAAATGCAAATTATTACCTCAATCTTAATTCTTTAATCTTTACGTTCTTAAACCAAACCTCATCACCATGATCTTGTAAAAGTATATGACCAGTTTTCGCATTTCCAAAATTAGGCCAATCTATATACTTACTGAAGTTTACCAAAGATTCCCACATTTGATTATTTCGTTGGTACTCTACAATCTTCACGTCATTTAACCAATGTTCAACATGGTTGTCTTTAACAACAATCATGGCTGTATTAAAAAATTTAGGTCGGAAAGGTTTATCTTTAGGTGCAGCAATTATATCATAAAGAGAGCCTAATGTTCTATTACCTGCTACTCCAAGTTTTGCATCAGGATGAACTTTATCATCTAATATCTGGAATTCACATCCTATAGCAGAACCCTCTCCAGTGTTCAAATCAGGATCAACAAAATATTTAACTCCGCTATTTGCACCTTCTGTTATTTTAAAATCAACTTTAAGAACAAAGTTTTTGTATTTTTTCTTTGTTACAATATCGCCACCATTAGCAGATTCAGCACCACCACTACTCAACACCTTTAAGATGCCATTTTCAATAACCCAACCTTTAGTTGGAAAATGATCTAACCTTGCTCCTCTCCAGCCATCAGTAGTTTTACCATCCCAAAGTAATTCCCAACCTTCTTCTTTTTCTTTTTCAGATATAGTATTTGCAATAGCATTTACTTGATTTATTTCATTACCTATATGAGGTGTCGCAAACTGTTCTAAATTTTCAGTTAGAATACGCAGGTTGCGCCATTCTACTGTTTTACCTATTTGATCATCATTTCTAATGGAATGGACCTGCAATGCTATAAACCCTGACATTGTCATATCATCCAGCAAGTCTGCTGCAGGAAAACCATTTAACCATGTCCTGATGGAATTCCCAATAGCTTCAACACGTCCTTTATTCCAATCTTCACTTTTATATGCTTTTTGAGCGTCTGAATTAGTTGTTAATGGATAAAGCCATCCACGTCTTGCTTCATCGTATATTCCTGCTGTCCAGGCACGAGGAGAAGGATCAAGTTCATATTGATAGCCATGTACACGTCCATCCATATAATCTTTATTACTCTCGCTTCTTATTTGAACACCAGAGTTGAATCCATCGTCAACTTTAAATTCAAATTCTAATATAAAATCATCATATGTTTTATTTGTAGCTAAAAAAGTATTAGGAGAACCTTTTTTAGCTATCCCTATAATAGTGTTATTCTTCACTTTGTAATCGGCTTCGCCGTTTACACGTGTCCATCCATCTAAATTCTTTCCATTAAAAAGATTTTCCCAATTGGGTTCTTGCCCATAAGTTATTAGAACTGTAAATAAAAAAACAAGAATAGTTGATTTTTTTTTCATTATTATAATGTTATATTATTAATTGTGATAAGGGTTATTCTATTTTTCGCAAGATTATATATAGTATTACATAAGTCTTAGCTATAATATAAACTGAAGGCTACTATATTTAATGTTAGCAATTTATCTCTTTACACTAACGTGTTGCAGCAACTACTCCTCTAAAATAGCCAATAGATTCTGCTATTCCCATAAATGGATCTTTCATATTACGCTCGTGCTCTAGACTAACTACTCCAGTATATTTAACTTTTCTAAGCATTTTAACAAAACCTGGAATGTCTAATATTCCACGCCCAACTTCAACTGAATAACCTTGTTTTGTTGATCCCGTAACATCTTTAAGATGAATATCGAAAACTCTTGAATGATATTTCTCCAAATCAGCAACAGGATCTTTACCATTTCTTCTATCATGACCAATATCAAGACATATACCCATACGCGGATCTAAATCTTTAACATTTTCCCAAACATCATCTGCATCTGGAAACAATTTTTGATCTGGTCCATGAATATGGATGGCATATTGCATATCATATTCTTGCACTTTTTCATTTACATAAGGCAACAGATCATAATTAGGAACACCAACAATAACTCTTACACCTACACGCTTTGCATATTCAAAAGCATTGTCTATTTCTTCTTTTGATCGCATATAAATTGGCCCTACTCCATAACCTACAACACCATAATCAGCTAGCTTTTCATGAAAAGCTTTAATCTCTTCATCTGTACTGCTAAAAGGTAGATGAAAGTCTTTTATACACAGATAATGTACGTCAGCACTTTGCAGAGTTTCAAGAGTCCTTGTCAAATCAAAATTAGTAAAACTCCATCCTGCCATACCTAAATTGAAAATCTCTGTTGTTTCTGGCGCAGGCTGAGGATCGGGTCTAGCAGGAATTTGTGCATTGGCCATTTGTCCAAACGAAAACAACAAAATTAACGCACTTAAAATAGTTTTCATAATTTATTATTTTTATTTTGTAATTCTATCATTCTATAGTTTGTAAAACTCTTCCCATTCTTTACGTGGTGGAGTTCCAACCAAAAACGCATCAGCAAACGCATCACCAACAACACGTTTTGTATTTCTGTCGAAAACAATTTTGCGATTAAATCGTTGAGCCATAACTCCCAAACAGAAAACCTGACTCAATGGTCCACCAACTTCAAAAGGTGAACGAGCTTTTTCTTTTCCTTGGCATGCCAATAAAAAGTTGGCATAATGATTTGACGAACTTACTGGAACTTCTGGTAATTTATCTGCCATGGCTTGGGCTTTTTCTTCACCTATTATAGACAGAGTGCTGCCATGTGAACCACCTTTAAAAACAAGATCATTACTATAGATTTCCTTTCCAGGATTTAATTTTGCTGGTTGTATTTTACCTCCTGCAACAAGTGGTATATTTGGGTCTAATTCAGATACACCATAACCCTCAGGAACAGCAGGAATATTATCTGTTCCGTCATACCAGGTTATTTCAACTGGTGGCATATGGCCACGCTGCGGAAAGTTAAACTGAATAGTACTTGACATAGGGAAGAAGTATTCGTTATGACCTGCTAATTTTAAAGGAATAATCTCCTCTGGCAACCCTAATTCTAAAAACCTATGAGCTGTGTCAATGATATGTGCTCCCCAATCGCCTAATGCTCCCATACCAAAATCATACCAGCAACGCCACTGTCCATAATGGAAGTCTTTGTTGAAGTCGTGATGGTTTTGTGCAGACAACCATTTATCCCAATCAAGCGTATCGGGTGTAGGTTCAACAGCTGGAAATTTTCTAATATTTGGATCCCAACCATGCCAACGCCTAGGGTTGTTCATATGGGCAGTTATTGCAGTAACATCTTTTATAATGCCGGCTTCTTTCCAAGCTTTAAATTGAAAGTAATTTGCTTCTGAGTGACCTTGATTGCCCATTTGAGTAACGATATTTTCATGTTTCTTGGCTGAATCAATCATCAATTGCACTTCATGAAATGTGCGTGCCATAGGCTTTTCAACAAAAACATGCTTATTTAAAGACATAGCAAGCATACAAGCAGGGAAATGAGAGAAATCGGGAGTAGACACAGCAACTGCATCTATTTCGTTACCCATTTCGTCAAACATTTCTCGAAAATCTTTGAAACGTTTAACCTTGGGATATTTACCTAAAGCATTTTGAGTGTGTTTTGCTCCTAAATCAACATCACAGAGAGCAACTACATTTGTCATGCCAGTTGCATCAAAAGATCTAATTATATCCCAACCTCTGTTACCAATACCAATAAAAGCAACATTTATCTTCTTTCCTGAACCCATTATTCTACTATAGCTAGCAGCATTAGTTCTAGATGTTAATCCACTAAACGCCAAGCCTGCAGAAGCTATTGCAGCATTACGAATAAACTCTCTACGTGTTGTCATATTCAATATTATTTAAGTCCACCTGCAAATATATGAAAAATATTCGCAACTTAGAAAATCATCCATCTATTATTATTAAACAAAAAAACCCAAATCAGTGGTTTTTTCTTATCAAATTGTTATTTTTGTAACTTTAATATTTAAAATCCTAGAAAACAGACTTAAAACAGCAATTTGTGAAAATCAGAAAAAGAGGAAATATAAATTTTACTACCATATTTTTTATTCTAACAACACTCTTATTATCAGTATTACTTGTCTCTAAATATAGATCTAAAGACAAAGATTTTGGCTATGATAGCACAGCTGTACTTAATAGAGTTGTTCCCATTCAAGAGTTAGCATTGGTAAAGTACAATTATTCAGGAGTGATTGGTTACAAGGATTTTTTGAAAATACTTAAAATAAATGTGCCCTTAACCGAGAAATCTTTTCTTTTGAAATATAACGGTTATATTAAAGCTGGTGTAAATTTTGAAAACATGAAAGTAGCAGTAACGGGTAAAGATATTCACATTTCTTTACCAAGAGCTAGAATATTAGACACAATGATTGATGAAAAATCAATTAGAGTATACAATGAGAGTATGAATGCTTTCAATCCACTAACAATTGCCGATTACAACAAAGCTATCATGGATGAAAAAGATAATATGATAGATGACGCCATATCTCAAGGTATTCTCAAAGATGCTACTAAACAAGCCGAAGTAGTGCTAACATCAATAATGAAAGATATGGGTTTTGAGAATATAAAAATAACACAAGAGATACAAATTCCACAACCAAAATAGAATCAAAAGTTTATAAATAAACATTTAATCATGAAATTTACAACTAAATTATTAATTTTCTGGGCTTCTGTTTTTTTGATTTTTCTTCTCGGCATAATGTTTGTGATGTCTGCTTTCTGGAGTGTCCAGTTTAATTATTGGCAGCTTTTAGTTGCCTTTATCATCAATGGAATAATACCACCAGCCATTATTACCTCTTTTTTCTACAGACGATTAGAATACATGGAATCTGAAGATGACTTCCCTCCCAAATTTTCAGGAGTCAAGACTACGAAAATTCCATTTAAAGCTAAAACCAACTGTCCATTTGATGAAGTCATGCAAAAAGTTGACAGACAATATATTATCTCGTATTCCGACAGGAAAAATAAAATTCTCAAATTCAGAACAGATTCACGTATGCTAACTTGGGGTATAGGAGGTTATCTAAAAATGATAGACGATGAAACTGTTGAAGCTTTTGTATACCCTATACACAAAAAGTCTCGTAGAGAAGGGCTTACAGTTAATCAAACCCTTAGAGTGCTTTACTCTATCTTCAATCAGTGTTAAAACCTTTCTTACACTCTAAAAGACTTTGAGTCAGTTTCGATATATATATATATTCTAGATAGGTTTTTTATAAAAAAACAATATTTCGTTACGTAGCTTAGAAAGCATAGAAGAAAGCCGAGAAGAATTTTTTAATATCCTATATGAATCGTATTTTAACGAAGTAAACTATTAAACTTTTTTCTATGTGAATAAATAATTACTTTTGTATAGTTACAAAAACGCAAACAATTTACCTTTGAGTCTATCAAACAAAAGACGAGATAAAACATACAAATGCAAAAAAACAAAAACAGTGTAATCAGTTTCGCCATGCAAGCTGGTTTTGGATTAGGTGGATTTTGGATTTTTAAATACCTATTTGTAATAGGAGCCTCACAGTACCCCTCATTAGAATACGTAAATGGCTTCTTAATCTTTTTCACGCCCCTATTGCTTCTTTTTTATTTAATTAAATTCAAAAACACTAAACCTGAGAATAATCTAAAGTATTGGGAAGGAGTGAGATTAGGTGTTACACTATTTTTCTTTGCTTCAATCATCGAGTCGGTAGCTATCTTTATGCATGTAACATGGATAGATCCATCTTATATTTCTAAAATTGCTCAACAAACAATAGAATTAGCTCAATCGCTCGATTTTAATGACACCCTTATGGAAGAACTAAAAAGACAAAGTTCCCTATCACCCTTCACTTTTATTTTCAGACAAATAATGAGCAACGTCTCTTTCGGATTCATTTTCTCACTAATTCTTACGCCAGTTGCAGCAAGAATAAATATTGACACTAAAAAATTAAACAAGTAATTATAGCTAGCATGGATATTTCTGTAGTTATTCCTTTATACAACGAAGAAGAGTCGCTTCCTGAACTAAATAGTTGGATTGAAAGTG
>CAZIUT010000085.1:0-7937 GCA_964542545.1 uncultured Dysgonomonadaceae bacterium
TTGGATTTATACGCTTGGGAAAATAATAAGTGGCAATTCGTTAATACAGCTCGCCCAACTGGTAAAAACTCTGAGCAAGTAATTATATCTTCTATGACCCCAAAAAACAGAGAGTTTATCTTATTCTTGCCGCTCTACGATGGAGTTACAAGTCTATCTATTGGTATTGATTCTTTATCGAGCATTAGTAACCCACAAAAAAAGATAGTTGCAACCAAAAACCCTATTGTGGTTTATGGAACGAGCATTACACAAGGAGGTTGTGCTACACGCCCAGGAATGTCATATACTAATATACTTATGCGATGGATGAATCGAGAGTTCATTAACTTAGGATTTAGTGGAAACGGTAAGTTAGATTATGAAATTGCCGAAGTAATAGCAAAGAGGAAAGATGCTGGACTTTTTATACTTGATTTTATACCCAATGTAACAGAAGAAAAAATTAAGGACAGGACAAAGAATTTTATAAATATCATACGAAAAGAAAACCCCGATACACCAATACTATTAGTTGAATCTATTATTTTTCCACACTCTGTTTTTAGTACTAAAACTGCCAATATATTATCTGTCAAAAATAATGCCCTGAGAGATGAATATGAAGAGTTAAAGAAACTTGGCGATAATAATCTATATTACCTAAACAGCAACAACTTGATGAATAAAGATGGAGAAGGAACTGTAGATGGAACACACCTAACTGATTTAGGATTTCAGCATTTAGCAAAGACTCTTCTAAACGAGATAAACAGAATTCTTCACTAAATTGAGCAGAAGAAAACATTTATACATCAATCTACATTTAATCCGTATTATTCACGTTTTTAGCTTTGCGCAGATGCTGGGGCGTCGAACTCCGCTGATATAGGCCACTATTTCAAGGAGCTTGCTGGCGTAGCATATGCGTAAAGATAAAAGCGAACATAGCCCAAAAGTGGGCCTTTGTATTAAATTGCAACAAATCAGCAAACCCCCGATTATTAATCGTTTACATATATACTAATGAAAATGTGATGAATAATGCGGGTTAAAAAAACCAACACAGTATTAAGCAAAAAAACGCAGAGAGGTTTTTTCCTGCTCTGCGTTAATTAAAGGCTATAGAAACCTTTTACTTAATTAAACTGTATATCTTATTATCTTATATAATTCGCTCAATTAAACATTTTTCTGAATTTGCTAAACACCGTGCTCTTTGCCGACTTAGAAGGCTCAAAACTAGACGACGTTTCCCATTCTTTCATAATCTTGGTCTCTTTAGGAGTCAGATTTTCGGGAACATAAACGTTTACGTTGACCAACAAATCGCCCGTACCATATCCGTGTACCGATGGTAATCCTTTGTTGCGCAATCGCAACACCTTACCTGGCTGTGTGCCTGGTTCTATCTTCATCTTAGCTACCCCATCAACAGTTGGCACTTCGATAGTACCACCAAGAGTTGCAGTAGGGAAGCTTAAGAATAGATTGTATATTAAGTCATTCTCATCTCTTATTAAATCAGGATGCTTCTCTTCCTCTACAATAATTAACAAGTCTCCGCTTACCCCTCCTCGTCTTGCTGCATTACCCTTGCCAGACATAGAGAGTTGCATTCCTTCTGCTACACCTGCTGGAATTTGAATAGTGATAACTTCCTCGTCACGCACAACACCTTCTCCACTACAATGTGTACATTTCTTAGTTATGGTTTTACCCTCTCCATCGCAAGTTGGGCAAGTGCTTGAAGTTTGCATCTGGCCCAATATAGTGTTGGCTACGCGTGTCACTGAACCTGAACCCTTACAGGTATCACAAGTAGTGTACGAGTCTCCATTTTCTGAACCATTGCCACTACAATGTGAACAAGAAACATATTTCTTTACTTTAATCTTTTTGTCGACACCGTTTAGTATCTCTTTCAAAGTAAGCTTTACTCTTACTCGTAGATCTGATCCTCGATTAACTCTGCGCCCGCCACCGCGACCACTGCCGCCAAAACCACCAAAGCCGCCGAAACCACCGAATATATCTCCAAATTGAGAGAAGATATCATCCATAGACATACCGCCTCCAAAACCGCCACCTCCAGCAGCACCGCCCATACCAGCATGACCAAACTGATCATACCTAGCACGCTTATTCTCGTCCCTCAAGACTTCATAAGCCTCAGCAGCTTCTTTAAATTTTTCCTCTGATTCTTTGTCTCCTTCGTTTCGGTCTGGATGATATTGAATAGCCTTCTTTCTATACGCTTTCTTTATCTCTTCGGCAGATGCATTTTTCGCAATCCCTAATACTTCGTAATAATCTCTTTTCTTTGACATCTTATTTACCTACAATTACTTTTGGAAAACGAATCACTTTTTCGTTTAGTATATATCCTTTTTGAATGCAATCTACTACCACATTCTCTTGCGATTTGTCTTGAACTGGAATAGTTGTTACAGCCTCAAACTTATCAGCATCGAAAGGCTCACCTATAGCCTCTATCTCTTTCACTCCTTGCTGATTGATGAATTTAACAAACTTAGTATAAATCAATTCCAATCCCTCAACTATTGCAGCTTTGTCATCTGCATTCTCTATAGTATCAAGAGCTCGCTCAAAGTCATCTATCAGCGGAATCATCTCAGTAAGGACTTTCTCGCCACCTGATTTAATAATTTCCATTTTCTCTTTCAGCGTACGTTTGCGATAATTATCATACTCGGCATGAAGTCGAAGATAGTTATCATTCAAGTGTTCATACATTTCTTCTAGCGTTTTCTCCTCCTGATCATCTTCATCAGTCAAAACATTCTCTTTATCTGCCAAATTGTCGTTCACATCCTCATCTTGCCCCAAATTATCTTGCTCTTGTGTCAAATTGTCCTCTTCAGGAAATTCTTCTGAATAGTTTATATTCTCGTTGTTTCTTTTCATATCTATATATTTAAGCTATGCATGTGTATGCATAGAAGTGTTTATAATACATTGAGTCAAATCATATTTCGTTGACTCTTATCATTTCATCAATAACCTTATAATGTATAGCAAAATCTTTGCCAAAGAAATATTCTTTGCAAAAAAATCATCTTACCTACAAAAACATCTCGCACCACTCATCAAATTGATCAACCTGATGTTTACCATGTTTGCCTAGTCGCTTTCTTATTTTTTTGACGGACTTCTCTTTTCCTGGTTTCGATTTCGAAAAAAACTTATCTGCAAAGCAAATTATTTTCTCTTCCAATGATTGAGGTCTCATATCGCGGTGAGGAATGGGCAGTTTACGTTTCAAAATAATTTCCAGACTCAATCCAGTGCCTGTATGTCTTTCACAAACAAGACCATGTTTAGGATATCCTTCAGCTGTGAGCAAATCGCTACCCAAATAACCATGACATATATATGGGTGCTCTCCTTTGCAATGAATATGAGGTGCACGCGTCATAAAAATACCAATGTCGTGTAGCATAGCAGCCTCTTTAAGAAATTGCACATCAATAGCTAGCTCTGGATGCTTCTTTGCAATTTTTAGCGCTTTATTTGTTACATCTGTAGCATGCGACATATATACGTTATAGAGTTTTGTTCCTTTGATGTAGTACTTTTCTATTATCTCTTGTGTATCCATTTTTAGTATTATAGTTTCTTATCTTGCCTAAGAAGTATAACAAATGACTATATTATATAGTTTCATTTTTCAGCAACAACAAAGGTAGTGTAAATCTCAAGACTCACACATACATGAATTATCAAATAACACCATCGATTAAGTTTTATGGCCTTCTATTATTTCTTAGCGAAATTTGCTTAGTCTAAAAAACAAGCTATATAACAATGTTTAAAGATTTACACTTAAATTATTTACAACATTCGTTGCTGTTGCACTAAAAATATTTAGCTTTGCAGAAGCTATGAGAAAAAAGGTTTTTATTCAATTCCTAAAATGGTTTTTATCTTTACTTTTTATAACTTTTATAAACGGGAAAGTTTTATTTATTCATAGCCACTTAGAAGAAAATTCATTTGTAGTTCACTCACACCCATTCGATAAAGGAGAGAATAAAACTCACGAACATACTACAAAAGAAATTGTAGCTATTGAACTTCACACCAATGGTAATTCAACTACTGCTATTATTCCTTATCTTGAAATCAATAGCCCTCTTCAGTATTTATCACATCACAATTATTCTTACAAAGACACGATAATCTTTACACAAAAGGTTAATAGCAATCTGCTACGTGCTCCCCCTTTTTTGTTCAAAGTCTAGGTTTGCATAGCAATACTTATACCTCTTCACACTAAACTATTATTTTTATAATGTGCAAAGCTGATTCCTGTTTTGATTGAATCATCTCTGACACATATTTCTCATTTTATCATTTATACAAATAATGAATATCAAATATATACTATTGGCATTACTATGCCTTAGCATTACTTATACGCATGCCGAAGAAACAAAAGGCACTGATGCAAATGTTTTCGGTCATGTACTAGACAAAACTAACCAAGCGCATCTCCCTTATGTAACCCTCCATATAAAAGGAACTACTATTGGAACAGCCACAGACGAAACTGGGCATTTCTATTTAAATAATCTTCCATTGGGAGAGTACATTGTGGAGGTGAAAATGATGGGCTACAAAACCATTGAGCGAAAAATAATCGCCAAAAAAGGTGAAACAATAGAAATGAATTTCGACATGGAAGAAAGTTCTATATACTTTGAAGATGTTGTAATTTCTGCCGATAGAAATGGTAACACTCGACGTTTGTCACCTTCGCTTGTAAGTGTTATCGACATGAGCACTTTTGATGCAACCAACTCTAGCACCCTGTCCGAGGGACTGAAGTTTCAACCCGGACTACGTGTTGAAAACAATTGCCAAAACTGCGGACTTGCTCAAGTAAGAATAAATGGCCTAGACGGCCCGTATTCTCAAATACTAATAGACTCACGCCCCATTGTTGGGTCGCTAGGCGGTGTATATGGTCTAGAACAAATTCCAGCAAACATGATAGAAAAGGTGGAAGTTGTACGTGGTGGAGGTTCAGCTCTAATGGGCTCGTCAGCTATTGGAGGGACTATCAATATCATCACCAAAGAACCTTTGAAAAACTCTGCTGAATTTTCACATACAATTGCCAACTTCAACTCATCGGGAGCATTTGAAAACAACACTTCGTTTAACGCTTCAATGCTTACCAATAATCGCAAAGCTGGGATGATGGTTTATGGACAACACAGAGCCAGAGATGGATATGACCACGATGAAGATGGTTTTACAGAACTACCTACTCTCAAGAATCGTTCAATGGGTTTTAGGTCGTTCCTTAAAACCGGAGACTATTCAAGAATCACACTTGAATATCACAATATGCATGAATTCAGAAGAGGTGGCGACCGATTAGATCGCCCTGCACACGAGGCATACATTACAGAGCAGGCCGAACATTACATAAACGGTGGCGGATTGAGATATGACCAAACCTCGGCCGACGGAAAAAACAAGTTCAGCGTGTACGCTTCTGCCCAACACACTGATAGAAAAAGCTATTATGGTGGTGGCAATCCCACAACTGATATGTTGCCAGAACTGAAACCTGGAATGAGCCAAGAGGAAATAGACGATATAAACGAGCTGATAGAAAACAACAATGCTCGACTAATGTCTTATGGACTATCAAACGAGCTTAACTACCAAGTTGGAGCGCAATACAGTCATAAATTTAACCACTTATTATTTATGCCTGCAAGTTTAACTGGAGGATTGGAATATCTTGGTAGCGAACTTGACGATGTAAGCGGATATAGAATAGAATCTATTAGACAAAGATCTAGAACTGCTACAGCCTTCGCTCAAAACGAGTGGGTAAACAATCAGTGGAGCTTTCTTATTGGTGGACGATTAGACAAGAACAACCTAGTTGATAATCTTATTTTTAGCCCACGAGGCAATATAAGATTTAACCCCAACGAAAATATAAACTTCAGAATTAGTTATAGCGAAGGATTTAGAGCACCACAGTTGTTTGACGAAGACTTACATGTGGATATTGCAGGCGGAGAACAGATTGTGAGAAGTCTTTCAGAAGATTTAGATGCAGAGCAATCAAGAAGCATCAGTGGATCAATTGATATGTATAATCAAATGGGTAATGCCAACTTGAATCTTTTGGTTGAAGGATTCTATACACATCTTGAAAACCCTTTTGTAGGTGTTAGAAAAGGAAATGAAATTATAGTTGAAAATGCCGATGATGGTGCAAAAGTTTATGGCATAAATTTAGAAGGACGATTAGATTTTTCGTCATATTTGAGTTTGCAATTAGGTGCTACATTTCAAAGAAGCCTTTACTCTTCTGCAAGAAAATGGTGGGAGCCCGAAGAAGAAGAAGAAAAAGAACTTGACAAAGTGGAATCGACCAGAGAGATGATGCGCACACCAAACTCTTATGCTTATTTTGTAGCAACATATACACCCACAAAGAAATTTGCAGTGTCGCTATCGGGTAATTATACTGGCAGCATGCTGGTTCCTCACGAAGCAGGAGAAGGTGTTGAAGATGTTGACAGATTCTCTAAAGTAAACATTACCGAAGAATCACCCGCATTTTTTGAATTGAACACCAAGCTATCATATAAGTTTGATGTTTTCAAAAACATCAAACTCGAATTGAATGCCGGCGTACAAAATATCTTTAATGCTTACCAAGATGATTTCGACACAGGTGCTGGGCGTGCATCATCCTATATCTACGGACCTGGTGCTCCACGCAGTGTTTTTGCAGGATTTAAAATGAGCATTTAGCATACCGTAAAAAAAATAGTAGAGCACTGCTCTTGTTTTTGAAAACTCTCCTTAAAGTCCAGCACATAAAATATAGTAGAGACACTTAAATTAGGTGTCTCTACTTTATTATAACCATCATTAAAATAGGCGATTCATTGTTTCAAGGGGTTTATAATAAAGTAGAGACACCTAATTTAAGTGTCTCTACTATATTTTATGTGTAGTGGGTGATGAAGCTATTTATAAATCGGAGGTAGAAGAAGCACGCCGTGAAATGCTCTTAAACAATACACGTATTGATGGAGATCCGTATTGCTTTATACCCGAACAAATTGCTGTGAACAAGCTTTTCCTTCACCAAGCAAAACTTGACAGTATAGAAGTGCCCGATGCCAATGTAAACCGAATGGTAGAGTATTATGTAAATGAAACAATTGACCGTGCAGGTTCTGTTGAAAAGTTAGAAGAGTATTACGGCAAAAAGATTCGTGCAATTCGCGAAGACATTCGCAAACAAATTGTGGAAGGCGAGTTGGTGCAGGGTGTTCAAAACAAACTAATTGGCGATATCGTGCTTGCTCCATCAGAAATTAGAAATTATTATTCTTCTATACATCAAGATAGTTTGCCATTTATCCCTACAGCAGTAGAAGTGCAAATTATTACACTAGAGCCCAGGATTCCTCTTAGCGAAACTGATGCTGTAAAAGCTAGATTAAGAGATTTCACTGAGCGAATCAACTCTGGTGAAACAGAGTTTTCGACATTGGCTTTGCTTTACTCTGAAGATGGCTCAGCTGTAAAAGGAGGTGAACTTGGTTTTATGGGTAGAGCCTCACTGGCTGCTGAGTTTGCTAATGTTGCCTTCACACTTAACGATCCTTCAAAAGTGTCTAACGTGGTTGAAACTGAGTTTGGATATCATATTATTCAGCTTATAGAACGCAGAGGCGATCAAGGAAACTTCCGCCATATTCTACTGAAACCAAAAATTCCACAAGAAGAGCTTGACAAAGCTAATGCAAGACTCGACTCAATTCAAACTGCAATAGTAAATGAAGAAATAAGCTTTGACGAAGCAGCAACTTTTATTTCGGCTGATAAAGATACTCGCAACAATAAGGGAATCATGGTAAACATGAGCCGAGAAAGCAACTATGCCGGAA
>CAZIUT010000086.1:0-7874 GCA_964542545.1 uncultured Dysgonomonadaceae bacterium
CACCGCTTAAAGCAATAAGTGCATTTGCTCCGCCAATGTACACACAAGACTTCAATCTGTATGATGGAGCTGTAGATGCAAAGACGTTAGATTACGAAACAGGAATGGCAATTGCTAAACAACAGAACAAGCCTGTGTTGATTGACTTTTCGGGTTATGGGTGTGTGAATTGTAGAAAGATGGAAGCATCTGTATGGACCGACCCGCGTGTAAAGAGCTTGATTGACGATGAGTTTGTATTGATAACTCTGATGGTAGACGATAAAACAAAACTGCCCGAAATTATAGACGTTGAGGATAACGGTAGAATTTCTAAACTGAAAACAATTGGTGACAAGTGGAGCTATTTGCAACGACACAAGTTTGGCTCTAATTCTCAACCATTCTATGTTGTCTTAGATGCTGAGGGGATGCCGTTAAGTCCTTCATATGCTTTTGATGAGAATCCAGATAACTATGTGCAGTTCTTGCAGCAAGGAATAAGTGTTTTCAATGAATAGTCATTGCTAAATAAAAGAACAATTACTGAGCTTATCGTAAGTGCGGTCACTGAGCCAATCGAAAGGCACCTGTTTTATATAAAACTCAGAAGATATAAAAACAATAACAACAATATATAGGTAAATACCGATAACAAAGTTCAGGCTTAGTTTATCGGTGTTTTTCTTTAATGTAAATAGATGTAAATAATGAATAATAGAAAAGAGAACCTAGAAGCATTCAACCGACTTTTGGATATACTAGATGAGTTGAGAGAAAAATGCCCATGGGACAGGCTTCAAACCAATGAAAGCTTGCGTGCCAATACAATTGAGGAAACGTATGAGTTGTCTGAAGCATTGTTGAATAACGATTCTGAGGAAATAAAGAAAGAGCTAGGCGACTTGTTGCTTCACATTGTGTTTTACGCCAAGATTGGAGAAGAGAAAAAGGATTTTGATATTGGTGATGTGTGTAATGCAATATCTGATAAGTTAGTTTTCCGTCATCCGCATGTGTTTGGAGATAGCAAGGCAGATTCTCCTGAAAAGGTAGAGCAGTCGTGGGAAGAGATAAAAATGAAAGAAAAGAATGGAAACAAAACTATATTAGATGGTGTGCCTGCATCATTGCCTTCGTTGGTCAAAGCTTACAGAATTCAAGATAAAGCACGCAATTCAGGATTTGATTGGAATGAACGACAAGATGTATGGTGTAAAGTCAATGAAGAGATGGCCGAGTTGAAAGTCGAGATTGAGAATATGGATGAAGACAGTATGGAAGGCGAGTTTGGCGACTTACTGTTTAGCATTGTAAATGCTGCTCGTTTATACAATGTAAATCCCGACAATGCATTGGAGCGCACCAATAGAAAATTCATTAAACGATTTAATTATCTGGAAAAGGAAGCTAAGCAGAATGGTCTTAACCTGAAGGAAATGACTCTTGCTGAGATGGAGGAGATATGGCAGGAGGCTAAGAAGGAGGATGTGGAATAATTAATCTTTGCAATAAAACGGTAAATACTGTATTTCGACAGGCTCAATATACACTTTACTCTCGGGACGAGAGTAAAGTGCAAGCGGAACAAGCATTATCTTTGCCCTTTTCTTATCAAAGACCTACAGGGGTTTCTTGCAGACACTAATTAGATTGTGGTTTAAAAAATAAAAAGGTGGACTAGATGTCACCTTTTTTTATTTCTTGATGTAGAGAAAATTCATGAATTTTCTTTGCCTACACAACTTCCAATATCTATTTACCTATTATTTAACTACAGCAGGTAATTCTTCGGCAGGAGGATCTTTCTTAACTACAAAAGCACTAATCTCCCAAAGCATATAAAGTGGTATAGTAACAACAAAAAGTGAGAAGGGGTCGCCTGAGGGTGTTATTAGCGCAGCTAGTATTAGCGAACCTACTATAGCATGACGACGATAGGTGCGAAAGAAAGAGCGGTATACAAGTCCCATGTTTGATAATATCCAAAACACCAGGGGTAATTCAAAAACTACTCCCATTATTAATATGAGCATGTAGAAGTTGCTCATGTAAGAGTCTAGCGATAGCATATTCTCTATGCTAGCACTTAGCTCAAATGTGATTAAGAATCTGAAAATTAACGGAAATACAATGAAATATCCTACCAAACAACCAATAACAAACATAACACCACCAAAGGTGAATGCTTTTTTGATGTTTTTAGTTTCATTTTCGTAGAGTGCAGGACTTACAAATTTCCAAATTTCGTAGAATAGATAGGGTATAGAGAACAGAACGGCAAATGCAAAGGATGTAGACAAATAAGTCATAAACTGAGTAGTCATGTTTATGTTGAGGATACTCACCGAGAATGAGTCTGCTGAAAAATCCGGAAGAAAGGGTAGGTATTCTCCTCCTTTTTCAAAAAACCGATAGGTTATAAAACCAGATGAGGTTGGAGCAAGAATAATGCTATCGAATATGCTAGGTATAATAATTAATCCTACTATTGTGAGTACTGTCAACGCAACTACAATTCGAATTAGATGCGCACGTAATTCATCCAAATGGTCCCAAAAGGACATTTCATCTTTGCTCATTTGCTTTGTTGCAATCTATTAAGTTTATAAAAACCGATAGAGCTTGCTACCGGTTTTTTATTTTTTTATTCTGTTTGGTTTCAGGGGTTATATGAAATATAACCCTCGTATTTTAACTAGAAAGTGAAAATGAAAACTATTTATCATCAGATGAAGAGTCAGATTTAACGTCTTCCTCAATGTCTTTCAGTCCTTTTTTAAAGCTGTTGATACCTTTTCCTAATCCGCTCATAAACTCAGGAATTTTTTTTCCTCCAAATAAAAGAAGAATTGCTAGAACTATAATGGGGATTTCCCAGCCGTTTAAATTAAATAATAATGGATTCATGAAAGTATTTATTAGAATGTTTGTTTTTCTGCTTTGTGAAACACAAAAATAGAGTTTATTATATTCAGAAACAAAGGATTTAGTATAAAGATTGGAAAAAACATTCAGATTTGAGTAAACTCTTTCTTATGTAGTAGTGATTGTTTACGTATTGGCATTTTAATATTAATATAAGATTGTTGGATATTTGTAAGTTGATTTAAAAATAAGATGAATTTGATTTAAGCTCCTCAATAATAGTGTTGCAATTACTCCTTTATTATTAAATCCATGTAAATTGGGAAGTGATCGCTGAATCCACCAATATAGCGAGGGCCAAGATTGGTTCTATAGGGACGTATCCCACCATATTTTTCATCTTTCTCCGTTAAGAAGTCAGCATTGAATATATGAGCCTCGTTGTTCTCTATTTGCACTTTGTTTTCTTTCATCAATAGATTTCCACTTACAATAAACTGGTCGAGCACATTCCATTGTCCTTGATACTTTAAGGTGCCAAAATCTCTTTCTTTTATTCTATGTAGGAACATATTATAGAGCTCATTCTTGTTCCAGTTGTAGCTTAGGCTTCGCGCTTTGAGCACTTTAAGAATGCTTTTATTATCGGGATGATCATTAAAATCGCCCATGATGATAATATTGGTGTTCTTTCTTACAATAAATAAACTATCTGCTTTGTTGCGTAGCAGCTGTGCCGCATCTATGCGCCCGCTCTCCGATATCAATTGGCCACCATAACGCGAAGGGAAGTGGCAAACAAAAACATCTAGCGTGTCGCCAGAAATGACTTGCCCCACTGCATGTAGTATATTACGCGTTGGGTGGGCATTCTTCTCGCTTCGCACTAATTCATACTCGTTTTTCTCAATTAATTTAAATTTATGTCTTTGATAGAGCAACGCCACATCAATACCTCTTAGGTCTGGTGAGTTAGTTACAAGATATTCATATCCTTGTGCTCGTATAGGTGAACGTTTTGTTAAGTCGAATATAACACTATCATTCTCTATTTCGCACAATCCCACCAAAGCTGGCGAATGCATTTCGCCCACAGCGGTGATGACGCGCCCAATGTTGCGTTGTTTTTCCCAATACTTCCAGTTGTTCCAATTCATGAATCCACCGGGAAGAAAGTCGTAATCGTTTTTAAGCGAATCGTGCTTGGTGTCGAATAGGTTTTCTACATTGTAAAACATAACCCTGAAATTGTCTTGGGCAAATGTGATTGAGTGCCATAGAGAAAATAGCACAACAAAGTATGCAATGAAAAAGATGAGTTTGTTTTGCATGATGCTTAATTTATTGTGTAGAACTAGTCCAACTTTCTCTTTCAATTTAATGTAGCCGGAGTAAAGCAAGAAAAAAGGGAAGCATGTTCTCTGCAATAACGCATAGACTGTTTCCCTTTTTCTACTTATATCTTTTCGATTTAAAAAAAATCAAATCACTTATTTGACCTATTTTTCTTCTGGCATATTTTCTAGGAGTTGTACAAAGAAATCCCACCATTTAGGAACAGAAGCAATTTCAGTTTTCTCGTCTGGAGAGTGTGCATTTCGTATAGTAGGGCCAATAGAAATCATGTCCAACTCAGGATACTTTTCAAGGAAGAGTCCACATTCTAGACCTGCATGAATTACTTTCACTTCAGGTGTTTTATTGTATAAACTCTTATACTCATCTATGGCAATTTTCAATACAAGAGAATCAGGGTTGGGTTTCCATCCTGGGTATCCGTCGTTGTTAACTACCTTAGCTTTGGCTAGCTTAAATACAGCCGACACAGTGTTTACAATGCTGTGTTTAGAAGACTCTGTTAAGCTACGTTGACTAGTGCCAACTTCAATAATGTTGTCTTTTAGCATTTTTATCGATGCCAAATTGGTAGATGTTTCTACTACTCCGGGTATATCGCGACTCATCTCTATCACTCCGTGAGGACAGGCTGTTAGTGCAAGTATTAGTTTTCTTACTTTCTTAGCACCTATTGCTTCTTTTGGAGTGTCAGTAGATTCAAGTGTGATGTCAATATTGGGGTCTGTATGCTTTAGCTCGTCTTGCAAATCGGCCAATAGGAGATTAAGTTTCACACGTACTGTTTCTTTGTGCTTGCTTTTCACTCCAGCTATTGCATAGGCTTCGCGAGCAATTGCATTGTGAAGGTTGCCACCGTCTATTTCAGATAACATTAATTTATAGTCTTTATCGATAAACTGGTGTAGAAAGCGAGTCAATATTTTATTAGCATTCCCCAATCCGTGATCTATATCACTGCCCGAGTGACCGCCTTTAAGCCCTTTAACAGTTACCTTAAACCAGAAATGATTTCTAGGAATTTCTTTGTATTTGTATTTAAAGAAAGCTTTTGTACCTCTTCCTCCAGCACAACCAATATATATTTCTCCCTCTTCTTCAGTGTCTAGATTGAGAAGAGTTTTACCAGTCATAAAGTTTTGCTCTAAAGCAAAAGCTCCAGTGAGACCTGTTTCCTCGTCAATTGTAAAGAGTGCTTCTATTTTTCCATGAGCAATATCTTTAGAGGCTAGTACTGCAAGTTGAGCAGCTACACCAATACCATTATCAGCACCTAGTGTAGTTCCTTTTGCTTTTAACCAGTCTCCCTCTATTACTGTTTCTATGGGGTCGTTATCAAAATCGTGTTCCACATCAGTATTTTTCTCACACACCATATCTACATGCGATTGGAGAATAATTGTAGGAACATTTTCTTTCCCTTTTGTTGCTTCTTTTGTAATTAACACGTTCCCAGCTTTGTCTTGTTTGACTTCTAGGTTGTGTTTCTTTGCAAAGTTAAGCAAGTAAGCTAGTATTTTTTCTTCTTTCTTTGAAGGTCGAGGTATTTGGGTTATTTCATGAAAATAATTCCATAGCTCGGTTGGCTTTAAGTCTTTGATTGTCATACTTGTAAAGTTTTTTTATAATGTGTGTTGTTTATTGTTTTGCAAGCTAATTGCTACTTATTGCATGGATAACCATGTTTGGCTGATAGTATAAATAGCAGCATAATAGTATGTCTTATTCTGTAAATTTACGAGAAATATTTATGAGCACAAAAAATTTTGTATCTTTAAGATGTAATCTTGGCAAATAATTATCTAATTAAACTATCTTTGCCCTTCAAATAATAAAAAAAACAATGGTACAAACTATCATCATATCAATAATTGTATTGGCTATAGCTATTATGCTTATGGGTGTAAGAATATTTTTCACCAAAAATGGAACTTTTCCAAACACACATATTAGCGGTAGCCAGCCCATGAAAGACCGCGGTATAACTTGTGCTTCTTCTCAAGAACGCGATGCACGAGTACATGTTAGTCCTATTATGGAAATGCTTAAATTAGATAATTTATAAATTTATATATTAAGATGAAAAATAACTACGTTATCAGCGGCATTCTTGCAGCTGCATTAATTTTACTTTACATTTTACATTTTACATCGAAGCCAAGCAGCGATGGAGAGCAAATTAAGATTAAATATGCTCCTGGTGATAGTATTACTCTGCCAATAGCTTACGTGAATGTAGACTCATTATTGATGAATTACAATTTTGCTAAAGACCTCAACGAAGCACTAATGAGAATTGAAGAAAATTCACGTGCATCACTAACACAAAAAGAGCGTCAAGTACAAACAGCAGCGCAAGATTTTCAACGTAAGTTGGAGAATAATGCTTTTTTAACACAAAAGCGAGCAGAAGAAGAGCAGCAGCGTATTCAGAGAATGGGCGAGGAGTATCAACAAATGGCTCAGAAATTGAGTAATGAACTAGGTCTTGAACAACAAAAGCTCAACATCCAATTGTCGGACAGCATTAGAGGAGCATTGAAAAAGTTCAATGAGAAAACAAATTTTGAAATAATTCTTAGTAATACTGGTTCAGACAATATTCTATTGGCACAACCAAAGTATGATATTACTGATGAGGTAATCGTTTTTTTAAACAAGCGTTACGGACCTGTAACTTCTGCATCAGAAGACAAGAAGTAAAATGCAAGTTGTGCTAAGAAGCACGCTTACACTTACATTCATCTATTAGATGATTGTATGTAAAAATAATGAAACAAGGTGCTTTAAAGCTCATATAAAATGTGAGACTTTGAAGCACTTTGTTTATGTAGCTTATTATGATGCTACTTGTCAATTAACTCATAACCTTGGAAGCTATGAATCATTGGAGAAAACATATACAAAAGCATCAAGCATATAATAAATACCCCATACCTGACAAATTTAATTATGGTATGGTAGTAGTTATTCCTTGTTTTGATGAGCCAGATGTCTTCAGCACTCTCAAAAGCCTGATGAAGTGTGTTGCAACAAACCAGTCTGTGGGAGTTTTAGTAGTAGTCAACTCTGGTGAGCTATCCGATAAGAGTGTTATTGAAAACAATAGATCAACCTATAAGGAGTTAATAGCATTTGCAGAAAAGCACAATCAACCTCAACTATCATTTCATGCTTTGCTGTGTGAGGATATGCCACGCAAACATGCTGGAGTGGGCCTTGCGCGAAAAATTGGAATGGAATGGGCTGTGAGAGGCTTCTTGCAGTCGGGCAATAGTAGTGGTGTTATTATTTCTCTAGATGCCGATTGCACTGTTTCTGCAAACTACTTGCAATTGATAGAACATCAGTTCTTGACTTACAGCCCTAATTGTTGCGTGTTGAATTTTCTACATCGTGCTAAAGATCATAATCTTGCCCTACAAGATGCTATTGACCAGTACGAAGCTTATATATGGTATTTTCGCAATGCTTTGAGAGCAATTGATTTTCCTTTTTACTACCATACCATTGGTTCAGCGTTTGCCGTATCTGCCGATGCCTATGTGCGTACAGGTGGAATAGGGCGCCAACAAGGAGGAGAAGACTTTTACTTTCTTCAGAAAGTATTCTTTTTAGGGAAAACTACTGAGTTGATGAAAGCCTTTGTATATCCCGAAGCACGCTATTCA
>CAZIUT010000087.1:0-7837 GCA_964542545.1 uncultured Dysgonomonadaceae bacterium
GGAATTTCTTTTCTTTTTAACCTGAGTTCGATTATTAAAATAAAGACAATTGATTTGTCTTTATTTTAATAATCGAACTCAGGTTTGTAGCTAAAAAATTAAAATGCAAATCCTAATTTGTTGAAATAGTATAGGCTGTATTAAACAAAACCTATTTATATATTTTCGTTTGTGAAATGTAATTGATAAGGATATTTCTTGACTAAAAAGAAGTACCCTTATTTTTCGATAGAGTTTTAATATGTTAAAGTTTAATTCTTGTTGCTTTTATAAATTATCTTCTAACTGTTTATTTATAGGGGTATATAAGATTGTTGTTATTTTTACTGTTTAAGTATATCATTTAAAAGATGAACAGTTTTGATGGTTTGTGTGTTTTAATTCTGTTCTTATTCAAAATGATTATAAACAAATAACTCAAACACGATGAAAAAAATTAAATTACTACTATTGTCATTTATGTTTATATCTACAGTAACATTAGTTGCTTGTTCAGATGATGATGACAATCAACCTACTGAATCCACTATTGTAGATGTTGCAAAAGGCAATCCCGACTTTTCAATTTTGGTACAAGCATTAAGCATAACCGGATTAGACCAAGCTTTAGACAATAAAGCTGCCTCATTCACAGTTTTTGCTCCCACAAATCAAGCTTTCGCTGATTTATTACAAGAACTGGGTTTAAATAGTTTAACTGATGTGCCCAAAGCAACTTTAAGCAACATTTTATTGTATCATGTATTAGATGGTTCTAAAATGGCAGCTTCTATTACTACGGCTTATTACAGCACTTTATCTGCAGGGCCAGCTGATAAAACTAATTTATCTTTGTATGTTGATATGGAAACAACGATGCTAAATAACAGAGCAAAAATAATAGCTACAGACGTGAAGGCCGACAACGGTGTTATTCACGTAATAGATAAAGTTATCTTGCCATTATCAATTGTAGATATTGCAGTAAACAATCCTACATTTAGTATTCTTGTATCAGCTTTAGTAAAGGCCGATTTAGTGAGCGCACTATCTGCTGACGGTCCGTTTACAGTGTTTGCACCAACCAATACTGCATTCAATGCATTATTTAATGAATTAGACGTTTCGGGCATTGCAGATCTTTCTGCAGATGATTTAATTCCCATTCTTCTGTCGCATGTTGTAAGTGGCAATGTAACATCTGGACAGCTTTCAAACGTTCAAGTGCAGACACTTAACACCGAAAAGAAAGTAATGATAGACATAACTAATGGTGTAAAAGTGAATGGTACTTCAAATGTTGTATTAGCAAATGTTCAAGGCAAAAATGGAGTAATACATGTAATTGATAAAGTGATAGTTCCATAAGTTTCATAAGATGATAATTTAAACAGTGAGCATTCTCTTAATTTATTATATTTAAGAGAGTGCTTTTTTTATTTTATTGTTGTGTTTTTTCCTTGTAACTTTGAGCAAGCAATAGTGGTAACCTTTATAATAGAGCAATAATATATATGGCAATATACACAATCAAAGACATTGAGAAAATGTCGGGCATAAAAGCTCACACTATTAGAATTTGGGAGAGGCGCTATGGTATGGTTATACCTAAACGCACCGATACGAATATTAGATATTACTCTGATGAAAATTTGAAAGAACTTCTCAACATATCCATTTTGAATAAAAATGGCTTGAAGATTTCTAAAATAGCTGAATTAGATAAAGATGAAATAGCTGAAAGGGTTGTAAATCTGTTAGATAGTTCTCAGAAATATGCTCATATAATTGATGTTATGATGCTATCGATGCTTGAAATCGATGAGTATGCTTTAAATAATTCATTTAATAGGGCGTGGCAAGAATATGGCTTTGAGAAGTTGATTGAAGATATAATCTTTCCTTTGTTAGAACGCATTGGTTTCCTTTGGCAAACCAACTCTATAACTCCAGCCCAAGAGCACTTTCTAACAAATATATTGCGACATAAGTTTATTGTAGCAATTGAAAAAGAGGCTCCACTTAAAAAAAATGATAATAATAAACTAATCTTTTTTCTTCCTGAGGGTGAAATGCATGAATTTGGACTTCTCTTTTATAACTATATTGCTCGGAAAAAGGGTTATGAAGTTATTTATCTTGGTGCATCAGTCCCATTACAAGATTTAAAAGAGATGCAAAAAACAGCACAAGCAAAGGCTTTTTTCTCTGCACATGTTACTGCAATTGATAAACAAGAGTTGGAGGATATGTTTGATTATTTTAGAGAGACCTTCCCTAATGTACCCTTCTATATCACTGGATTACAAATAAAGGAGCTCAACCCAATATTGCCCAATAATTTTTTTATAGTATCATCGGCCTCAGCTTTCAAGGAGTATTTGATTGCACTTGAAAGTTCTAAATAATCGATAGTTGCAGCTTTAATTGCTGTGTGCTTTATGTGTATAAAGGAGACCTTTATCCAAGAGCAACATCAAGCGTCATCATTATTGCAAAGCCTAGCATTGCTCCTATTGTGGAGTAGTCAGTTTCGTTGCCAGTTTGAGATTCAGGAATAAGTTCTTCCACTACTACAAATATCATAGCTCCTGCAGCAAATGCTAAAGCATAAGGTAGGATAGGGGTAATAGATAAAACTAAATATGCACCAAGAACACCAAATATAGGCTCTACAATTCCCGACAATTGTCCATAATTGAATGCTTTTAATCGTGAGAAGCCTTCACGTCGCAAAGGAATTGAAACTGCAGCTCCCTCTGGGAAATTTTGCAAACCAATACCAAAGGCCAATACCATAGCACCTACCAATACACCCATTTCAGGGTTTAAGGCCAAAGCTCCAAATGCAACTCCTACAGCCAAACCTTCGGGAATGTTGTGTATGGTTATGGCCAATACCAATAGAATACTTCGTTGCCACGATGTTTTTATACCCTCTGCTTCATCTATTCTTAAACTCATATGTAAGTGAGGAAGTATTTTATCTATTATTAAAAGGAAAACTCCTCCGCTTAAGAACCCTACTACAGCCGGAATCCATCCTTTTACACCACTTGCTTCGGCCATTTCTATTGCAGGCTCTAGTAGCGACCAAAAACTTGCCGCTATCATAACTCCTGCAGCAAATCCAAGCATAGAGTTTAAGACTTTTTGATTGATTTTCTTAAAGAAAAAGACCATCGATGAGCCTAATGCTGTTACAGCCCATGTGAAGAGAGTGGCAAATAGTGCAAGAAGAATAGGATCGTATTCTAATAAAAACTCTATGTTCATTGTTTATTGGTAAGATAAAATATAAATATATTCTGATTGTTTTTTATAAAAGACAAAGATAAAACAATTGGTTCTATTTTTCCAGTTTTGCTAATTTGTAATTTCATAAATAAATTACGCATAAAGATGGCTTCTTCAATTTACTGAAGTTTTCTAACATTGTTGATAGATGCATTACTTTATTTAGCGCACCTATTCTTCTATTTTCAATATAGATGCCGCTACTACATTTGCAACAAATGAGCGCAATCTCACAACATTGCCACCGTTGTTTGGATGAACCTTGTTTGTAAGCAGTATTACAGCTGTGTTTGTATCGGGGTCTATTGTTATTGAAGTGCCCGTATAACCAGTGTGTCCATAAGTGTTTGGTCCAAAAATATCGCCATTGCTTGAGGAATAGGGTGTAAATATATCCCATCCAGGTGTTCTCCCAATAGTTACAGTGTTGCGTGGAACGGTTCGCATAACACTAACTCCCAATGGACTAAGTATTCTTTTGCCATTATACATGCCTTCGTTTTGCAAGGCAGACACTAATATAGCCAAATCATTAGCATCAGAAAAGAGACCCGCATTGCCAGAAATACCTAAATTCATTTCTCGTGCTAATGGGTCATGCACAATCCCTTTCAACACCTTTCCCTCCTTCAGTTTTATAGTGGGTGCAGTTCGTGCTAAAGTCTCGCCTGTGGGTAAATAGTCTGTATGAGTCATGCCCAGTATATCATAAATGTTTTTCTTTGCAAAAGTGCGCAAATCCTGTTTTGAAATAGTTTCAATAATTCGTTGTAGAGCAATGTAGTTTAGACAACTATATTGAAAATCAGTTTCAGGTTCAAACTCTCTGTCAACTGTAGCAATATAATTTATCATTCTATCGGGATTGTTGTTTCCTTTTGCTTTTTCGGCCTTTGTAATAGGTGCATAAGATGGCAAGCCTGATGTGTGTGTCATTAAATCAATTACACGAATATCTTTCGTCTCTTTCCCTTCTTTCCAAGGCATAAAATCTGGAATGAACAGGTTCACTTTATCTATCAATCTTAGCTGTCCACGCTCAACAAGAATCATTGCTGAAATTGCTGTAGCCACAGGTTTGGTTAAAGAGGCAAGGTCGAAAACTGTGTTTTCATCCATTGCAATACTTAAAGGATACACCTCTTTGTTTCCGTAAGCTTTAAGATATGCCATCTTGCCGTTTCTCACCACTGCCAATACAGCCCCAGGCATCTCTTTATCGGCTATAGCTTGATTAATTACCAAGTCGACTTGCTGTAGTCTTTTAGAGTCTATTCCCACCTCTTCTGGCAATACCTTTGGTAGATGTTGAGCATTTATCTGCAGGGCGATAAACAGTGAAGTTATTGCTAATATAATTGATTTCATAATCTTTTATAGTTGTTATTTTAATACACTATCGATGTGTAGCAAAGATACAAAATGTTGCGAGTTTGTTGATAAATAAGTAGAGAGAAGAATAACCAATAATGAATTAATTCTTATCTCCCAAAGGCTCAAGATTCAAAGCCTTCTTTGCCCAGAGAGTTTGAATAATACCCCTAACTGATAGATAAAGAATAAATGAAAGCCAGAGCGCATTGTTTCCTAAATATGATTTTGTGGAATAGTAGCAAACAAAAAAGCTAATTGCCGACAGTATCATTGCATTTCGCATCTCCTTCGATGCAGTTGCACCTATAAAAATACCATCCCACAGGAAGGCTGCAAAGCCTGTTATAGGAATTAGAATTGTCCAAAAAGAAAAAGATTTGGTTGCTTCTATTACTTCTTTGTTATCTGTAAGTATTTGCAATATCTGATTGGGGAAAAGTGTGTATAACACTGCCGACGCCAAGCTTACAACTAAGCCCCAAAAGAAAAGCCTGCTTATCATGTATCGGAGTAGTAAATTGCTTTTAGCCCCCACATAGCGGCCTGTAAGCGCTTCTCCAGCATAAGCAAAGCCATCCATAAAATAGGAGAAGAGCATAAAGAACTGCATTAGCAGCGCATTTACAGCCAATATGGTGTCGCCCATAGCAGACGATGCAAAGGTGAAAAAGGTAGTTACAATTGTTAGCATAAATGTGCGAATAAAAGTATCGCCATTTACCTTCAAGAAAGATTTCAATGCAGTTGTATCAAGTATTGTTTTTAGATTTATATATTTAAGCATTCTACCGTAATAACGATACCAAAAACCTATAGAAATTGCCAATGTTATAACTTGCGATAGCATTGTACCCAAAGCAATTCCTTTTATTTTCATGTCGAAGCCATACACGAAAGTAAAGCTCAAAATAATATTCAACGCATTGTTGATAATGGCAATTACCATGGGCGTTTTGGCATTTTGCATGCCTATAAACCAACCATTAAATGCAAACATGCTTAATACTGCTGGAGCGCTCCAAATAGATATTCTGAAGTAATATTTTACATTCTCAATAGTCTCTGGTCCAGACTTTATAAAGTTAACAGCAATTTTCTCTATCGGAACTTGCAAAAGAAGTATTAGCAATCCAAAGCTCACTGCAACAATTAAAGAACGTATAAGTACATTCATGGCTTCTCCAAAATTGCGCGCTCCATAAGCCTGTGCTGTAAAGCCGCTTGTGCTCATCCTAAGGAAACCAAAGTTCCAATACACCATATTGAAAATATTGCCTCCCAAAGCAATTGCGCCTATATATATTGCCGACCCAAGATGTCCAGCAATAGCTATATCTATCATTCCCAGCAGCGGCACGGTGATGTTAGATATTATATTGGGCAGAGCCAAACGAAATATTTTTTTATCCATTCTGCAAAAATAACACTTTATTGCTTTGTTAAAAAATAAAAAACGCACTCTTATTATTTGTTTTGATTTAAATATATCCTTTATGGGCAATATATTTTTATATCTTTGTGAATATAAGATTTAAATTCTTCTATTCTTTGAGACAATTTATATAACAGCATACTAATATTATGGATAAAATTCAAGAACTCACTTCTAAGCTTTATGAAGAAGGAGTGAAAAAAGGAAACGCAGAGGCCCAAAAAATTATAGCGGAAGCTGAGAAAAAAGAAAAGCAAATTCTTGATGATGCAAACAGCAAAGCTCAGCAAATAATTGATGCTGCAAAGAAAAAATCGACCGAAGTAAACAACAATGCAGAGTCGGAGCTCAAATTATATGCTTCGCAAGCATTAGAAGGCCTTAAAACAGAGGTTACAAATATAATAACCGAAAAGATTGCTACTTCAAGCGTAAAAGCAGCTGTTGAAGACAAAGCGTTTATGCAAAAACTTATAACAAGTTTGATGCAGAACTGGGCTGAAAAACAAACAATGGTTGTGAGCGTAGAAAACAAAGAAGAGTTGGAGGGTTACATTAAAGCAAATGCTAAGTCGCTTCTCGACAACAAACTTAAGGTGGAGTCGGTAAACGGAATTAAAACAGGGTTTGTTATTGGACCTGAGGATGGAACTTATAAAGTGAAATTTGGCCAAGAAGAGTTTGTTGAATACTTTAAAGAGTTTCTACGTCCTCAAATTCAACAACTATTGTTTTAAATATGTTTGTTCTAACCCTTTAAAGTTGATCTATGTTTAAAAATCAATACTATTACTTTGTAGCAGGTTTGCCAGACTTTTCTTTCGACAGCACTAAACTCCCTTTCACAGTATCTGAATTTAAAGAGATATTGTATGATGAGTTGAAGCCAGACGATAAAAAATTGATTGATAAATACTTTTTAGAAGTTGATAAAGAAAATCTTCTAAACCTGCTATTAAACAAAGAAGCCGAGATAAATGAAACAGGAGTTTTCTCCAGAGAAGAAATGCTTGGCACCATCAAATCTATTAAAGAGAATAGAGATGTTACAAATAAAAACTTACCATCGTTCTTTGAATCATTTATAAAACAATGGTTGAAAGAAGATGCTGAGTCGGAAGCTAAAAACTGGGAAGACATTCTTACATCGCTCTATATGGACTATGGTGTGAGCGTAAAAAACTCATTAGTTTCTAAGTGGTTTACACTCAACTTAAACTTAGGCAATACCTTAGCGGCAATATATAGTCGCAAATATGGGTTAGATGTAAAGCAAGTGGTAGTGGGCGATAATATTATTGCCAAAACAATACGAGCCAACTCAGGTGCTCGCGATTTTGGTCTTGAGCAAGAGCTTGATTATTTTGATGCTATACTTAAAATATCAGAAGAAACTGATATATACGACAGAGAGCGCAAGATAGACAAGTTTCGTTGGGATTGGTTAGAAGAAAACACTGTCTTCGATTACTTCAATATTGAATATTTGTTTGCTTATTTGTGCAAATTGCAAATCTTAGAGCGTTGGGTGCAACTTAATGCTGAAGAGGGCGAACGCGTATTTCGCAACCTCATTGCAAACATGAAAAGCGAAGTAAAAATACCCGACGAAGAGGAGTAATAAACAAAAGGAAATAGAAACAACACACACATATATGTCAACAAAAGGAATTGTAAAAGGAATTATCGCCAACTTAGTAATAGTTGAAGTTGATGGTCCTGTAGCGCAAAACGAAATTGCCTATATAGTTTTGG
>CAZIUT010000088.1:0-7831 GCA_964542545.1 uncultured Dysgonomonadaceae bacterium
AACGGTCTGCAAAACCGTCTACGGCGGTTCAAATCCGCCAGGTACCTCAAAAACAATTAATATAAACCCTTGTAAGATGTATTCTTATGAGGGTTTTTTGTATTCAAACGTCTTATCTTCCACACTCTGCACATTCAAGCTATGAAACATATCAGTAGTAAAACAATATTTCTATAAAAAGATGACCTGTTTAAAGATTGCTATAAATATGTCTTTACACTATCACCTTGCAAATCAAAGCATTTGCAGCTAATAAGATTACAGTTAATAATCAAAAGTCACTTTTATGAGTTAGAAGTCAAATATACGCTGTAGGAAACGAAAATAATGGCATAAAAGTCTAATCTACTATGGAGGATTCGGCAATTATGACATAAAACTCAAAACCGACCATGGAGGATTCAACAAACATGACATAAAACTCAAATTCCGTCATGTAGAATTCGACAATCATGGCATAAAAGTCAAATCTCACGAGCAAGAATTGGCCTTCATCTCATATAAGTAAGAACCAATAAAAAAAAGAAAGACAATTCACACTATCAATGTTTTCATCTTTTCATAGATATATTTCTTCAACTATCTAAAATAACACAGACTATTTCAGGGAGTCGTCTCTCAAACTAAGACTTTTACAGCACATACAACGACAGATTTGGCCCATTGTTATTTTGAATCACAGAAAGCTTAAGCAAACACCCTTTCAACACTTTTCACAAACTACTTTTTTGCTATCTTTGCTTATAATTAATATAAACCGTCAATCCATACAATATTAGCAAGCTAATTTTAATCAAAAGAGTTGACTGTATAAACTGATATAAAACAACACTGCTAAATTATTCACTTATTTAAAATTCATAAACAGTTTTGATATGAGAAAAATTCTACTCATTCTTATAACTTTCATTTCAACAGTGGGAATAAAGGCACAAGAGTCGCCTTTATGGATGCGTTATAGCGCAATATCGCCCAATGGCAAAGAGATAGCCTTTGCGTATAAAGGCGATATTTTTAAGGTACCTGTATCTGGAGGTCGTGCTATTCAACTAACTACACACGTGGGCCACGACACAAGACCAGTATGGTCGCCAGATGGTAAGCAAATTGCATTTTCATCTAATCGTGAAAAAAGCTTCGACGTATATTTAATACCCTCCGAAGGAGGAGCACCCAAAAGATTAACTACACACTCATCTAATGCATATCCTATCACATTTCGCAACAACGAGAATATCTTGTATGCATCAAACATTAAACCCGATGCACAAGATGCAGAATTCCCATCGAGCCAGTTTTCACAAGTATATGAAGTGAGTACAGCAGGGGGTCGCCCTACTCTATTCTCTTCGCTTACAATGGAAGACATTTCAATAGACCATACAGGAACAAAACTACTCTATCACGACAAAAAAGGATACGAAGACCCTTGGAGAAAAAGGCACACATCGTCTATCACACGCGATGTGTGGTTATACGATATGAGAGAGGATGGCTCTTATAAGAAGCTCACTACATTTAAAGGTGAAAACCGCACTCCTCGTTGGAGTGCAGATGGGCAATCGTTCTACTACTTGAGCGAACAAGATGGCTCATTTAATGTATATAAAAGAGGATTAAATGATGGACAAGCAACCAAACTTACGAACTTTAAAGACAATCCTGTACGATTTCTTACAGTTAGTGATAACGGAACACTCTCTTTCTCTTTCGATGGAGAAATATACACCATGCAAGAGCAAGGAGAACCGAAAAAAGTGCCCATCCAAATTATTAAAGACTATCAAGAGGACAAGCTAAAGTATATGAACCTAACCAGTGGTATAAAAGAAATGGCTCTGTCGCCAAATGGTAAAGAGATAGCATTTATTGTGAGAGGCGATGTGTTTGTAACTTCGGTAGAATATGGCACAACGCGTCGTATAACCAACACCCCCGACCAAGAGCGCGATGTTTCGTATAGCCCCGATGGGCGATCAATCCTTTATGCTGCAGAACGCAATGGACATTGGAATTTATATCAAACATCGTTAACTAAGAAAGAAGAGCAATCGTTTCTCTACGCAACTAACTTTAAGGAAGAGCAACTAACAGATTCCGAACTGGCTTCGTTTCAACCCCTCTACTCCCCCAATGGAAAAGAGATTGCTTATTTATACGACCGAACCGAAATACGTGTTCTAGATGTAAAAAGCAAAGAATCGCGCACCGTACTCGAAGGCAAATACAATTACTCGTACTCCGATGGAGATCAATGGTATAGATGGGCACCCGATAGTAAATGGATATTGGCCAAGTATATAGCCATTGGTGGATGGAACAACACAGATGTTGCTTTGATAAATGCAGACGGAAGTGGTGAGATAACCAACCTAACCGAAAGTGGTTACACCGACAGCAATCCACGCTTTGCACAAGATGGGAAAGCTATGATTTGGTTCTCAGATCGTGCAGGATATCGCAGCCATGGTAGTTGGGGTGCTCATAGAGATGCCTACATTATGTTTTTCGATAGTAAAGAATATGACAAGTTCAGAATGAGTAAAGAAGAACTTGATTTGCTAAAAGAACAGGAAAAAGAAGAGAAAGATGATGCCGACAAAGACAAAAAAGATGATAAAAAGGGTAAGAAAGACAAAGATGATAAGAATAAAGAGATAACTCCCTTGAAGTTTGAACTTGAGAATAGGAGAGACCGCATTGTTAGACTCACACCTAACTCTTCGTCTGTTGTGGATGCAATGTTGAACAAAGATGGCGACAAACTTTATTATCTCACTCGCTTTGAAAAAGATTACGACCTTTGGGAATATGACTTAAAGAAGCGTTCATCTAAAATATTATCAAAGGCAACTGGAGCAGGTGAGCTTCATACTGACAAAGAAGGCAAAAATATTATTATGCTTAGTAAAGGTCAACTCAAGAAAATAGATATTGCCAAAGGAACTGTAACACAAATAAAAATGGAGGCGCAATTTGAATACGAACCAGAAAAAGAGCGTGAATATATTTTCCATCATACTTGGAAACAAGTGAAAGATAAATTTTATGTGACAGACCTGCATGGAATTGATTGGGAGGGTTACAAAGAAACTTACGAGCGGTTTCTACCACATATCAACAACAACTTCGATTTTGCAGAAATGCTATCCGAAATGCTTGGAGAGCTAAACGGATCGCATACAGGAGCAAGATATTCGGCACCAAGTTCACCAATGCCAACAGCCACATTAGGTGCATTTTACGACGATACATACAAAGGCGATGGACTGAAAATAAAAGAGGTAATTAATCAAGGACCTTTAACTGCAGCAAACATTAACCTGAAAGCAGGAACTATTATTACCAAGATTGATAACAAAACGATAGAAGAAGGCAAAGATTACTATCATCTACTGGCAGGCAAAGCAGATAAGAAAGTATTGCTCACCTACAAAACATCAGAAAACGGAGCTGAAAAAGAAGAATGGGTAAAACCCATTTCGCAAGGTGCACAATCTAATCTGCTTTACAAAAGGTGGGTAGAGCAACGCCGCGAGATGACAGATTCATTATCAAATGGCAAGATTGGGTATGTTCATGTGAGAGGAATGAATAGTGATAGCTTCCGCGAAGTATATTCAGACCTATTGGGTCGTTACAGAAACAGAGAAGCCGTAATTATAGACACCCGACACAATGGTGGTGGATGGCTACACGACGACTTGGTGACTCTCTTAGGCGGAAAAGAGTACCAGCGATTCGAGCCCCGTGGACAATACATTGGTAGCGACCCTTTCAACAAATGGCTCAAACCATCGGCAGTGCTTGTATGCGAAGACAACTACTCAAACGCACATGGCTTCCCTTGGCTCTACAAAGAGTTAGGATTGGGCAAGCTGATAGGAACCTCTGTTCCAGGGACAATGACAGCCGTTTGGTGGGAACAGCAAATCGATCCAAGCATCGTATTTGGTATACCACAAGTAGCAGTAAAAGATATGCGCGGAAACTATCTTGAAAATCAAGACTTAGAGCCCGACATCGAAGTGCACAACACGCCAGCATCTGTTCTTGAAGGCAGAGACCTACAACTGGAAAAAGCAGTAGAAGAACTATTGCAAGGCAAATAAAGAATGAAGCCACTTTAAAGCTTTCATAAATAATAGAAGAAACATTAGCAGATACACTTGTCAGCTAATGTTTTTTTTGATTTGCATAATTGAAACAGAGCATTCCACATACAATAAGCACAACTCAATCTCTATTAACTTATCAACTTCAATCAAGGAAACAATCACTTTATCAAAGTTAAGATAGCGTCTAGAGTGTGATTCTGAATAAAATATACTATTTTCATACAAAATAACTATCATAGAGATATACGAAAAAAGGAAATGAAACTTATTACTGGGTTATTGAATATTCTGAAAAAACCTGATAAAGGAAAGCAAAATGATGAGAAAGACAATGACTTAGAATAAGCAACAGATACAGGAATCGCATGTTAGTTAACAAACAATCAGAAAAACGCATAATATTAGCTATTATAATATGAGTATTTTTCATATCTTTGATTAATATTAAATATATTGCCAGCAAAATAAAAAAAACACAAATATAGAGTGTATGAAAAAGTATTTTTACTCAGATGGTATCAACAAGTTTGGACCATTTCCTCTTGAAGAACTTAAACAAAAGAACATCACAAAAGAAACATTAATTTGGTTTCAAGGATTAAACGAATGGTTACCTGCAAGCAACATTCCTGAATTAGATGAGTTCTTTGCACCATCATCTCCGCCATCAATAATAAAAGACCCCCCCAGCTTTAACACTGCAGGAAACAGCCCTCATAATCAGCAACCACCCAAAACCTGGCTAGTTGAATCAATTTTAGCAACTCTATTCTGTTGTTTACCTTTGGGTATTGCGGGTATAGTAAATGCATCTAAGGTTGAATCCCGTTTTTATGCTGGCAATGTGAATGGAGCTATCAAGGCTTCAGATGACGCAGCTAAATGGACAAAGATAAGCGTTGGTATTGGTGTTGGCGTTGGCATATTATACTTTTTTGCAATGATTGCTAGTGAAATGTAGTACAGCTTTACAAAAAACGATCACATGAGAGGCAATATATAGTAAGGGCCAACAAAACTTCATCAAAAACTTTTTCTGAATCAATGTGTTCACATATAAAGTAACCAACAAGATAAAAAATAAAATTCTATATTAGCGCAACAAAATATTATTCAACAAGTATATCCATTATGGCGTAAAGAGTTTTTGTATCTTTGATTAATATATAAAAAAGTTATCTTCAACAAAAATAACAACACATAAAAAAGAGAATCATAATAAAAACAATAAGCATAATGCTGGACAATTTTAATGTAAACAGATTTTAAATATAATTTTTCCCAACTTTTAAACATGTAAATATGAGACTAGCTATTTTACTCTTGTCAATATTGACAATTTCATGCAGTTCTGTCAACCAAGAGGAACAGAATGTATCTATTATCCCGCAGCCCAATAAAATGGAAATTGGAAAGGGAAGCCTCAAATTAAAAGGAGAAGTTCAACTAACAATCAACTCTGAAGCTTTGACTCCTTTAGTAGAGACCTTTAAAGCTGATGTAAGTGAACTGGTTTCTATCACAGCTGGAAACGACAAGGACGCAAAAATAAAAATTGAATTGACTCCTGATGCTGGAAACGAAGAATCATACTTTCTTGCAACAACTAAGAAAGAGGTTATCCTCAGAGCAGGCACAGAAAAAGGTATTCACAACGGCTTACAATCACTCAAACAATTAATCCTGTTTTCCAACTCAAAAAATGGTGAAATAATTTTACCAATTCTAACCATTGAAGACGAACCTCGTTTTGGATGGCGCGGAGTGATGCTGGACGAGTCGCGAAGCTTTTTTGGTGTAGAAAAAGTAAAACAATTATTAGAGTTAATGTCAATGCATAAACTAAACGTGTTTCATTGGCATCTGACAGACGATCCGGGTTGGAGAATAGAAATAAAAAAGTATCCGAAACTTGCTACCATCGGTGGTTTGGGCAACGAGTTAGATCCTGATGCTCCTGCACAGTACTATACCCAAAGTGAGATAAAAGAAATTGTGCAATTTGCATCTGAACGCAATATTGAAGTTATTCCCGAAATAGATATGCCTGGTCATGCAAGAGCTGCCAACCGTGCATATCCCGAATATTCGGGTGGAGGTTCTAAATCGCACCCAGAGTTTACTTTCAATCCAGGAAAAGAAGAAACCTATGCATATCTCACTGATATCTTAACAGAAATAACTACACTCTTCCCTTCAAAGTATATTCATATAGGTGGTGATGAAGTGCACTTTGGCAACGAGAAATGGAATACAGATGCGGATGTTAAACGATTGATGAAGAGAGAAAACTTGAAGGATTTAAAAGCTGTAGAAACCTATTTTGTAAAACGAATGGCCGACTCTATCAGAGCACTCAACAAAACTGTTATAGGTTGGGACGAAATTGTGGACCATCAACTTGACACTGATAACTCTCTTGTGATGTGGTGGAGACACGATCAGACAAAAAAGTTGGAAGCGGCACTAAATGGAAACTACAATGTGGTTATGTGCCCAAGAATTCCACTTTACTTCGACTTTGATCAAGATGAGTCGCACAAGTATGGTAGGAAATGGGGCGGTGCCTACAGCCCAATTGAAATGGGATATGCATTTCCACCCGACACACTATTCAATCTTACAGATAAGCAAAACCATATAAAAGGAATACAAGCAAACATCTGGACAGAGCGTATTGACGATAATACTCGATTAGATTATATGACTCATCCTAGATTGTCGGCACTAGCAGAAGCAGCGTGGACGAACAAAGATAATAAAAATTACGAGGATTTTAAAGAACGCTTGAAACCAATGCTATCCTATTTTGATGAACTGGGTATTTACTATTACAATCCCTTCGAACCAGAGTTAACTCCAGAAGTAGAAAGTAAATACGGTAAATAACAAGTCTTACTAAGCCTTGATCTTCTTCAGAACTTTATATTAAAAAAAAACCACTACCAAATTTATCTTGGTAGTGGTTTTTTTTAATATATCTGTCAATAACTAATAATCAAATATTTACTAACTTATTTAATTTCAACACAAAGGGTCATCTACAAAAGGAGATTTAGGGGCGAAAATAAGTGAAATTGACCTTTCGGAGTAGACTCATCAGTACTATTCTAATTATTTCTACTTTGTCTTTTTAGTATCTACTGCAATTGGCTTAGTCTCTTTCTTTGCAGACTCGTCTTTTTTAGCATTAGCTTTCATTATTTGCGAAAATAATCCTCCATCAAGCATTATGTCCGTTCCGGTAATGAATTCTGCAGCATCACTAATCAAAAACTTTGCAAGCTCTGCAATATCCTCCGGCACACCATATCGGCCTGCAGGAGTCATACGGCGCTGTGCTTCCATTACTTCAGGGTGGTCGTGCCATGCTTGCTTCACCATTGGCGAAAACACTACTCCTGGCGATATGGTTACAATTCTGGCTCCCATATTTCCAAAACGCATTACATTGTCCTCGCAGAGAAGTAAAACACCGCGCTTTGTGAAATTATACATTATATCGGAGTTGTTCTCTACAAATGGTTCTACAATAGAGAAAGCATCTTTTCTATTAGGCTTGCGCAAGGCAGCATCATAAACAGGATTGGGTGGTATTGCGTGTCCCATCATTGAAGCAATGAGTACTATAACACTATCTTTTCTTGAAATATCATGAAACGTGTCAATCACAATATCAGTAGCTCTAAGATTGATATTGAAAATTTTCTCGA
>CAZIUT010000089.1:0-7638 GCA_964542545.1 uncultured Dysgonomonadaceae bacterium
CAATTATGTTGCTCAATCACTATTGGGATTTTAATGTAGATACAAAACTAACTACCTCGGTAGGTTATAGATTTGGGTATAATGGATATTCAGCCATGAACTGGTATGATGCTCCCGACCCACGTCCAGATTACTATCGCAATTTGCCCAGCTATTTTGATAATGATGGAAAAAGGGATCAAGCTAATGAAGTAAGCAGACAATGGAGAGCAGATCCTGATACACGCCACATTAATTGGGATAGACTTTATAGAACAAACTTCGAAAATACTGAAACTATAAAAGATGAATATGGTAATATCAAAGCACAAGGAAGACGTTCTAAATATGTGATTGAAGACCGTCGTAACGATCAAAAACAGATAAGTGCATCGATGGTTTTTAATACAAAACTGTCAGATATTTTCAAATTAGATGCTGGTGTTAATTATCGCAAAAACAAAACGGCCAACTTCAATAAGATAAAAGATTTGCTGGGAGGTGAGTATTGGCTTGATATAGACCAATTTGCTGAAAGAGACTTTGCTTATGATCAAAATATTATTCAGAGCGACTTGCGCAATCCTAATAGAATTGTGAGAAAGGGCGATACTTATAGTCATAACTATGATGCACATATTCAAGATTATAAATTATGGGCAACAGGGACTGCCAATTTTCTAAAGGTAGATGTATATGCTGGATTAGAAGTTGGTAAGTCGTCTTTCTATAGAACTGGTAATTACCAAAGAGGTCTATTCCCAAATAACTCTTATGGAGACTCTGAAAAGAAAGACTTTACAGAGTTTGCAGGAAAAATTGGTGGAACATATAAAATATCAGGTCGTCATTATATAACTGCAAATGCAGGATACTTAGAAAACGCACCTCATTTTGTAAATTCATTTATTTCGCCACGTACACGCAACACACTTGTGAGTGACTTAAAGACGGAGAAAATTTCAAGCGCAGACATCAATTACTTAATAAGATCTCCGTTTGCTAAAGGGCGGGTTACTGCGTATTATACACGTATTGAAGATCAAACAAAGATTATGAGTTTTTACGACGACTATCACAGATCGTTTGGAAACTATGTAATGACCAACATTGATAAGGAGCACATGGGTGTAGAGTTTGGCTTAGAGCTGAAGCTAACCCCAACGATTACAGCAGAAGGTATGTTTGGATATGGAACATATAAATATGTATCGAACCCAGACTATGTTCAAACTATTGATAATACTGAGGAAATAGTAGATGAAGATAAGGTGTATTGGGAAAACTTTAATGTAGAGGGCACTCCAATGTCAGTAGGTAGTTTAGGTTTTACCTACAACTCGCCCAATTATTGGTTTGTTGGCATAAAAGGAAGTTACTTTGGTAACTCGTATATTAGCATGAACCCTGTATTACGTACCGATAGAGGACGTACCGATTTAGATTATCAGTATATAGAGCAAGAGAGATTTGGATCAGGTTTTACAGTTGATGCTTTTGCAGGACTTTCTTATCGTATTCAATATAAATACTTCTTAGGAATTAATATTAGTGCAAGTAACTTACTTGACAGAACAAACATGAAGAGTGGAGGATACGAGCAACTTCGTGTAAGAGTAGAAGATGGTAAGATGACTCGTCCATTCGACAAAAGATACTTCTATATGTTTGGTCGTAACTTTTTCTTCAACGTAAACTTTAGATTTTAATAAAACTATACAATTATGAACAAAATAACACGATATTTGATTGGTCTGTTTACCCTGTTAGCTGTTTTACAGGCATGCGAATACAACGATTTCGATAATCCACCAGAGGAGGAAAAAATAGACCCAATACATAGAACTAATTCTATAAAAGAGTTGAAGTCTTTGTATGTTGAAGGGGGTAAAGTAATTGATGTGATAGATGACTATGTTGTTCAAGGAAAGGTGATTTCGAGCGACAAAGAAGGTAATATCTATAAATCGCTGGTTATACAAGATGAAACCGGAGGTATAGAAGTGAAAATTAACTCGAGTGGACTGTACAACTACTTTAAACAAGGCACAACTGTTTTTTTACGTGCCAATAAACTAAAACTAGGTGCTTATGGTGGCACACTAAGTATTGGTTCGGTTCCTGTTGATCAAAATTATGAAAATGATTTTATACCTGCACCGGTAATGGAGAATTATGTTATAAAAGCAGGGAAAGGTACACTAGTGAAACCCACTTTATTAACTATTCCTACTTTAAGTAGAGAGTATAATAATATGCTTATTAAATTGGATGAGGTTCAGTTCTTAGAGTCTGAAGTATCAAACGACTTGACTTTCGCCGATGGAGTTGGTAAGAAAACAGAAAATCGCACATTAGTAGACACAGATGGCAATAGATTGGTTGTGAGAACAAGCGGATATGCTAGATTTGCGGGTACACTTTTGCCTTTAGGGTCGGGAAGTGTGACAGGAATTCTAACATATTTCAACGATACAGCTCAATTGACTATAATAAGCATCAACGATGTACAGCTTGATAAACCTCGATTTATCACAATAGAAATTTAATTACAAAACTGATATAACTATGACTATAACAAAACAACAAATATGGAAAAGCATCTCCTTGCTTGTGTTTGCTTTTACAGCATCTTTGTTTCTATTTACAAACTGTGGTAGCGACGACGATGTTTATGTTGAACCACAAGTTACAATTTCTGAGGATGGTTTAATTCCTATAAGAAATGAAGTTTCATTTTCACAGGAGTCTGGTTCAAAAACCATTGAAGTATCTACTAATCGAGATTGGGATATTATAAAAGAAGCAAGTGCCGATTGGATAGATATAGCAGTGACAAAAGGAGAAAAAGGGAAAACAGCTGTAATTATTACTGTGAAAAGTAATGAAGGAGCTGCACGTAAAGGATTTTTTACTGTTGAGGCTTCTACTGCAAAGATAACAGTTAGGGTAAATCAAGCAAGTGTAGATGGTAAGGAGTTTAAGTACTACACTATTCAAGAATTACGTAATATGTATGCTGAAAGTGGAAAAGATACATGGACAGTTACTGAGCCATTACTGCTTGAAGCAGTAGTTATTTCTGACAGAGATGGTGGAAATAGCACTTCGCTTAAGAATGGCTTTTTGCAAGATAAAGATGGTGTTGGATTAACTTTCCGTGTTACAGAATCTATACACGAGTTTGATATGGGAGATGAGTTAAGCTTAGACCTTGAAGGTGCAGTTTTCTCACAGTATGTTGGTGCAGTACAACTCGGTTTTTCAACATCAAAAGCAGTGGTGCAAGCTACAGATATTGCAGTTGCTCCAAAAGAGGTGACAATTGAAGAGGTAAATAGTAATAATTACGATGGTGTACTTGTAAAGGTTAAAGATGTTCAGTTTCAAGATTATACAGGTCTTAGTTACTTCGAAGGGACTGCTTCTGCACACAGTCGAACATTAGAAAACGAAAATGGTGCTAAAATTGTTGCAAGAACTGCAAGGTACGCTAAGTTTAAGGATGAGCCACTTCCAAAAGGATCGGGTGATATTGTTGGTATTCTATCTGTTTTCAATAATAATTGGCAATTAAATATTCGTAACCTAAACGATGTAAAAGAGATGAGCAATGACGAGTCAACACGTTTTGCTCAAGAGACTCCAGGTGGTGATATTTTGAATGAGCCATTTGCAGCAAAAATAGGTTCTTTTACCGAACATAGAGTAGTGGGCGAGGCCGATTGGTTTGGTCATTCCTATGGTGGTGAAGAGTATGTAAGGGTAACAGGTTATGAAAAAGGAGCTAATGAAAATTGGCTAGTTTCTCCTGCAATGGATTTATCAGAAGTTACAGATGCAAGACTCACATTTAGGAACGCTGTTGCCCATTGGGTAGGCGATGAAGATAAAACACTAACTGTTTGGGCTACTTCAAAATATGTAAGTGGCAATCCAACAGAAGTGGAGTGGGAGAAAGTTACTTTCAATTTACCTCCAGCAGGTTCTTACTATGAGTGGGCTGATGTTTCTACAGTTATACCTAACTCGATGATGGGTAAACCTAAAGTGCATATAGCATTCAGGTATACCAATGAAGACGGCAAAGCTTGTACTTGGCAAATTCATAAAGTTGTTGTAAAATAAGATAATAAATAACATATTATCAATCTGTTTATTAAAGAGAGAGAGAGGGAGACTTGTTTGGAAAAATGGTCTACCTCTTTTTTTATTTTCAAGAAAATAAAATATGTGATTGCTTATCGGTTTTCTTGTTTTATTATTATATTCATTTTTCTGTTTTTAATTAGAATTAGGTAATGTAAATCTCTGGTTTTGAGCACTTACTTACAAGATATTTTGCTCTTTGATAGCTTTTACAGCCTTTGTTGAAGTGTGTTTAGTTCGATATTTACTAATGTCTATTTATTGCAATGTTAAAAGATGGCTGTGTGTTTTTTGTTTCAAAAAAAATCCTTAAATTTGGGGTAGAATATTGTTCTGTCAAAAGTGAAAACACCTTTTGAGAGAAAACTGTTGTAAATAATTGTAGTTTTAAATATATTAATATGTTGAACAAGTTTTATTCTCTGTTTTTAATCCTCTTTATTCTAATATTATCAGCTTGTAATAAAGAAAATGATCAATTGCAAGATCTTCAAGGTGTGGCTGTGAGCTTTAATGTATCTGTTTTTGAAGAGGTTCAAACAAGGGTTGTTGGGGCTAAATGGGAAAGTGGAGATAAAATTGGCGTTTTTGCTATAGAGCATGGCACAGCTCTTAAGGGAGAGTCTATTGTGGAAAATTACGATAACCTATCTTTCTCCACATCTGGAAATGGATTGTTTAAAGACGATGGCCAGTCAGTTTTTTATCCTACTGATGGTTCAGCCATTGATTTTATATCCTATTATCCATATAAGCCAAATCTTACCTCGTATAGCTATCCTGTTGATATTACAGAGCAGGTAGACGTATTGTATAGCAACAATCTTAAAAATGCGACCAAGTTCAATACAAACAACAACCTAGATTTTCAGCGTGTTTTATCAAAACTTGCTATAAGTATTGAGCCAAAAGGAAATGGCTCGCTTGAAGGATTGACTATTGAGATAAATGGTGTGAAAACTAAGGCTTCCTTGTCGTTGGTTGATGGAGAGCTTACAGTTGATAATACCACTACTGGTAAACTATCTTTAACTCCTACAGGAACTGAAGTTAAGAAACAAGTTAGTTGTTTATTACTGCCCACTGCAGAGAAAAACAGCATTGAAGTTGTTTTTAAAGTAAATGACAACTCTATTTACAAATGGACTGTTCCACATGCAATACTTGGCGGGAATATCTATAGCTATAAAATAAGATTAGATGGTCTTTTAAGTGAAATAGCTCCAAGTACAAGCTATATGGAGATTCCTTTTTACACTTCAGATGAGAATGCACCAAACTCGCTTAAAGCAGTTCATATGGTTGGCAGCACTTCTTGGCTAAATGGTTATAGCGGTCCTAATAATCAACCTATAAGAAATTACACTGTTTTGTATGATAAAGTAAATAGTATTCCCTATTGGATAGCTTATCCTATGCATCCTATTTACTTAAAGGGTGGAAATAGAACTGACGACTGGGCTTATGATCCACAAATACCTTCTATTTATCAGCCTAATGTTGTTGATAGAAGTTTTCCAGACAAAAGTTTAGATAGAGGTCATATGTTGGCAAGCGGAGATAGAAGTGCATCAAGGAGCTTAAACAGAACAACTTTCTATGTTACTAATATTGTTCCACAAGATCAAACAATGAATAGAGGATCGTGGAGTGTTTTGGAAAATAAAGTACGTGATTGGTGTCAATCCACAACCTACGATACACTCTATGTTGTAACGGGTAGCATTTTACCTTCAGGGGACGAGGTTGTGTATGCTCTTGATAATAGTAATAAGCAAATTGCTAAACCAAAATATATGTACAAAGCATTGCTTAAACAAGAAAAGAGTAATAAGAAGTGGCATTCCATTGCTTTTAAAATGGAAAACAATAACTCTGGAATACCTTATACAGCCTCTGTACTTTCAGTAGCAGAATTAGAAGAGGAAACAGGATTTACTTTTTTTCCAAGTTTGTCAGATGCTACAGAGGTGAAAAGTCAGAAAAGTATGACTCATTGGAATTAATGAGATCATCATCGATATACTAAACAATTAATTAATCATTATTTAAAGCATTATAATCTATGAAACACTTAAATTATTTATTTTTATTTATTGGCTTAGCCCTATTCGCTTCCTGTAGCGACTCTGATGTAGATGGGCTTGTAGCTGATGGAAAAAAAGCATCATTTACTGGCTTTGTTGGAGATTTCCGAACACGTGTTACCAATAATGCGTGGGATGAAGGTGATGCAATTGGTATTTTCGCTCTTAAAGCAGATCAAGCATTATCTGTTGGAGGTATTTTTGACGGTAAAAACAATGTGAAGTATGTGTCTGACGCTAAAGGTAAATTTACACCAGCTGGCGCTCCAATTAATTTTCCTGAAAGTGGAAATTTAGACTTCATAGCTTACTATCCTTTTAAAAATGAACTTGCAGACTTTGTTTACAATATAGATATAGCAAAACAGTCTAACCCTGCAGCTATTGACCTTGTATATTCAAACAACGCAAAAGGCGAAAGCGGATCAAACCCTTTTGTAGACTTAGGTTTTAAACACATGCTTTCTAAATTAGTGTTTAATGTATCGTTAGAAGAAGGCTTGTCTTTTGATAATGGATTTAATGTAGTTATTAAAGATGTAGTAGTAGATGGAGGTTTTGATTTAGCTAATGGTGAGGTTACCTTAGGAGCTACAAAAAAACAAATTTCTCCTATTGTAAATATTGCAAATGATAAAAAGACAGCAACTGTAAGTTCAATACTTGTGCCAGGTCAAAATCTTGAAGATGTAACAATTGTATTTTCTTTAGGAGGTAAAGATTATGAGTGGACTCCATATGCTCAGGGACTAAACTCTACAACTAAATATCTTTACTCATTAAAGTTGGTTATAGATGAATCTGGTTTGCCAACAGTAGAAGAACTGCAATTGGGAGCAACTATTGAAGATTGGATTGAAGACGTAATAGGTGGTGAAATTGTTTTAGCTCCTACTGGTGATAGTGAAGAGCCTGTTGAAGGTGAATACAAAACTATCCAAGATATCCGCACTATGTACACAAATAGTGGTGAGGAGAAACTGGTAATTACAGAAGCTATCCAACTAAAAGCTGTTATTATTTCTGATAGAGTAGGCGGAAACAGCACATCGCTTAAGAATGGTTATCTTCAAGATGAAGCTGGCAATGGATTAGGTTTCCGTGCAACAGCTGATCATGAATTTAATATGGGCGAAGAACTAATTATAGACCTCGAAGGTGCTGAAATTTCTGTTTATGGCAATGCTTTACAACTTGGTTTTGCTCCTGCAAAAGCAACAGTAAATGCTACTGATGTAAGCGTTGTTCCAAAAGAGCTAACTATTGAACAAGTACTTGATGGCATGTACGATGGTGTTCTTGTAAAGGTGAAGGGTGTGCAATTTAAAGAGTATGAAGGCCTCGCTTATTTTGAAGGTGCTGCTACTGCATTCAATCGTATAATAGAAAATGCAAACAAAAAAACTATTGCTGTAAGAACAGC
>CAZIUT010000090.1:0-7516 GCA_964542545.1 uncultured Dysgonomonadaceae bacterium
ACATGATTTTTATATCTGTCTATCTTGGCTATGCTGTTGGCGTTGCACCCATTATCAGCTATCACTTTGGCGCAAAAAACAACCATGAACTAAAAGGATTGCTCAAAAAGAGTGTCGTCATTATGGGAGGGTTTTCGCTTATCATGTTTGGTTTGGCGCAGTTTCTTGCAAAACCCATGTCGATTGTTTTTGTGGGCTACGATCAGGGATTGATGGATATGACACAGCGAGCCTTGTATCTCTATGCCTTCTCGTTCCTCTTTTCGGGAGTTGGTATATTTGGCTCATCATTTTTTACTGCCATGAACGATGGCTTGATATCGGCTCTAATAGCCTTTATGCGAACGCTTGTATTTCAAACCGGAGCTGTTTTTCTTTTCCCCTTGTTGTGGGGTGTCGATGGTATTTGGCTATCAGTGGTATTGGCAGAGGCTATGGCGCTTTTTGTTACAATCTTGATTTTTATAGGCAATAGGCGTAAATATCATTATTGATTGTTTTTTGCTTAGCTTTTTAAGTTCTGAGTTATTGATAAATCAACACACACGAAAGGATTAGTGGGGGAGCGGGGAGACACACCTTTCTGTTTTTTATAGTAGCTATAATCAAGGATTACGTTCGCTATTAAGCTATTACTTACTTATTATATATGCAACAATTCATCATCACCCTCTAAAGAACCAATTACCACAATGAGGACATTTCCAATTAGAGCTAGCTTTCCCATTTCTATAATACCGTCCACCATCTGGCTCCATTCCATATTTTCCACATCTTGTGCACTTTACCTTTTTGCCTATCGACCTTCCTGTAGACTTAGTTATTTTTATAACGCCATAAATAAAAAGTGCGCCCACAACGAACATTATAATATCTCCACCAGTAAATGCTTGCATAATTTATATAATAATTTAATTGTCAACTACTCTTTGTCCTTCGATGCTTTAACCAGTAAGATAATACCGCCAATTATTGGCACTAACACTGTTGCAACTCCTTCGAAAGAGAGGTACACATCTCTACTAAAAATAGATAGTATACCAGTAATGATTAATACCCAGCCTATTATTTTCATGATGTTGTAGTAAGATTAAGTTCCTATTTATATTTAATTACAATACTATCTCAAACTTGTTCATATATGCAAATATACTTAAAACTTTTAGCTTTATGTATAGATCAAGAAGCAAACATTAAAACAGCCTCTGTGTCATTAATCAAGGTGTTTTACCATCTCGGTTTTTGTGTTTTTCAATTGTTAAATTCGCATTTCCTCAAAAGTTATCACATGAACAAAGGACAGAATTACTGTGTTTGATAGTTGTATTTGATATAATAAGTTCAAAATATCAATCAAATACATTTTATATATTGTAGAATTTAAAGACACATATTATTATGAAGAAATTATTAAGTTTATTAGCAGTAATTGGTTTAGGAGTATTAGTTTTAGTATCGTGTAGCAAGGATGATGACCCCAAAGACAACGATATATTTATAGGCAAATATAAAGGAAAGGTTAGCTATACTAGTGGGGATGAAACAATCTCAAATAACGATGGAAGTGTTACTGTTGTTAAAGTAGGAGATAAATACACCTTTAATTTTTCTGATGATATTCCAAGTATTAAAGATAAAAACATTAAAAAAGGAGAGAATAGCTTTACATTAGATTGGGACGAAGGTAGTATTATAACTATCGATGAGAGTAATCTTAATATAAATATGATAAAGGATGGTGCCGCTTGGTCGGCAAGCCTTAAGAGGTAACAGTTTTTTATTTGTGTATAATTTAAAAAGCGTGTTTTTTATAAATACGCTTTTTTGTTTGTCAATTTATAAAATTGTAGCAAATAAATGAATCTGAGCATTCTCTACATGAAATGAAAGCTTAAAGCACTCTTCCTTAAAGAAAGTGCAGAACGGGAACGTTGCAGTTTTTTCTCAAACTCAATCTATAGCCCCATCAATAACTTTATTAAACTGCTCTTTGTATGAGTAGCCAATGGGCAGTTCATTGCCAGCAATTGTGACTCTGTTTTTACTAATAGAGTCAATCTTGTTTTTCTGAATAATAAATGAGCGGTGAATGCGTATAAACTTAGAGGAGGGCAATGTTTCTTCAAGCCCCTTCATGCTCAAGAGCGATAGAATGGGGTGGGGCTTGTCTGTTAGGTGTATTTTCACATAATCTTTCCAACCCTCGATGTAGAGTATATCTTTAAAGAAGATACGAATGAGTTTATGGTTGGCTTTTACAAACATCTGCTCATCTTCTTGTGCTGGGCTTGATGGTGTTTGTTTGCTTTGGGCAGACTCTTTCATATCAAACCATTTGAGTGCTTTTTTTGATGCCTCTAGAAACTTAGTGTATGATATAGGTTTTAGTAAATAGTCTAACGCATCCACTCGGTATCCTTCTAATGCATATTCGCTGAATGCTGTTGTGAAAATAATACGCGTGTCATCTTTTATAAATCGAGCAAACTCCATGCCGCTCACCTCGGGCATTTGAATGTCTAAGAAAATAACATCAACAGTCTTTGTAGCAGCATCTTGCATGGCTTCTACAGCACTTGAGTAACTACCTGTTAGTTTCAAGAAAGATGTTTTTGAAACATATGATTCCAAAAGCTCTATTGCCAATGGTTCGTCGTCAATAATCCAACAGGTAAGTTCCATGTTTTTTATTTTGTGTTGATAGTTATTTGCGAGGTGAAAACACTTCCCTCCTTATCTTCTTCTATTTTCTGCGTCCAAGTATGTTCATTGGGGTAGAGCAGTTCTAAGCGTCTTTTTACTTGTTTAAGGCCAATTCCGCTTCCACTTTTATCTGATTCTGTTTTTGGGAAAGCACTGTTTTTACAAATAAACTCAACCACTCCATTTGGCTTCTCATTCAGCTCTATATTGATAAATGATTTTTTGCCACCGCTTACTCCATGTTTAAAAGCATTTTCGATAAGCGATATAAATATAAGTGGTGCAATGTGTATAGATGAGCTGGGCATTATTTCAATATTTGTGGTGAGCTCCACATTTTTAGATAAGCGTATTCTCATCAGTTCAATGTAGTTTTTTATAAATTCTACCTCCTTCAGTAGCGGCACAAAGGTTTCGTTGTTGTCATACAACATGTGGCGCAGCATTTTGCTTAACTCCTCCACCGCTATTTGCGCTTTGGGAGGGTTAAACTCTATGAGGGCGTATATATTGTTGAGTGTGTTGAGCAAAAAGTGAGGATTGATTTGAGATTTTAAGTTGCTTAATTCTGATTCAGTTTTTTCTCTTTCTAATTCTTTTCTTTCCGATTCCACCTTCGACCAACGGGCACTCATTTTTATGGCTACACTAAGTCCTACAATTAATGCAAGCGAGAAGATATTGCGTACAATAAATACATAGTGTGTTTTTTGATTTCGTCGGCGGTATCGTCTTGTTCTTCCTTCAAGATTGAGCGATATAATATAATCATGGGCATAATACATAAGTGCGCCAACTACTATAATAAGAAATATATTAATGAGAATATACTCTGTAGTTCTCTGTTTATATAAAAACTCATCTATTAAGTAAATATAGTTGATGTAGAAGACAAGCATAAAACCAACCATTACAGAGGCTTGTCGCCAAAAGTGCGACCAGTTGATGCCTTGTCCTCTATCTGTTAAAAACAGAGGCAGACCAAAGAAAATGAGCCATACAACTATATGTATGAATACATTGTCTAAGTATAGGTTTGATTTTATATTGCTTTTCATCTTTTTTAAGTTTGTATACAAATATAGTTTTTAAAACGATAGTTGCTACACAAGAAGTCTCTATTTAACTTTCCAGAATTTGCAACCTTAATGAACTCCACGACCTCTTCCCATGCCTCTTCCGCTTCCATGACCACCACCTCTATCTCTTTCAGAGTCTACAGCTGACGAACCGCCACCACCTTTAAATATATTGAATCGGTACACAAAGTGAAACATAAAGTAGCTGGTTAGCGTTTTTGAGGTAGTGTCGCGAATATAGTTTGATGTAACAGAGCGGCTTATATCGCTTTTTTGTTTCAAAATATCGTAAATTTTGAAGCGGATAGTTCCATTCTTTTGTTTGAAAAGTTGTTTTGATAATGCTGCATTCCACAATACCTCTTGTTGGTCGAAACCATCGGCATAACCCGAGTTGGTTGAATAGTTAAGGTCGCTTTCAATCAAGAAATCGAAAGGCAAGTAGATGCTTGTTTGTGCTGTTCCACCATAGTTAAAGTACTCTTGATTTTGCTGTCCAGGCAATGAGTTGTCAACTTTGTTGTAAGATACATTTCCTCTTACAGAGAGGTCAAAATCATCTGAACGGTAGTTTATGCCTAAAGTTTCACCTAAGTTAAGCCTTTTGCTTGTGTTTTTTTCTTTAATAGATGGTTCATCTTTATCTATTATAATTGAAGAGTAACCATTATTGTTGTTGTAACTTGCAAATGTCATAGAGAAGACCGAAAATTTAATATTGCGCAGTGGCTGATTGGTCATAAAGCGTGTACTTGCATTCCAGTTTCCATTTACGTTGTCGTAAGTAGACTCTCTTGCACCCGTGTTTCGGTCTGTTTTTGTCCACGAAACAATATCGTTTACAGTGAATCCTGCATTTGCCATAAACATATACGAACGGTTTTTCTCGGGGTTGAAGTTGCGAAATCTCAACCGTAGACTATGACCGAATGCAGGCTTCAAATTGGGGTTACCATACGATATATTCAGCGGGTTTGTAATATTTCTTACCGATGATAATTGTGTTACCGATGGTTGGTTTGTTCTCCCTGAATAGTTGAGGCGCAAGTTTGTTTGACGATTCCACATATAGTTGAATTGCCCCATGGGAGCAAAGTTGATAACACTTTGCGAAAGATCTTCCTCTAAGGTTTCGAAACTTTGACCCCTAAATGTTTTACTTGCCGATTTTGATGGCTGCATACTCACACCCAGCATATAGTTGTATTTTTCTCTTGAAGCACGAAAGTTCAACTCTAAGTTTTGGTTGTAAAAGTTGTTTTCTAATCTTTTGCTGTATATAGTGTCTCTTATAGTGTATTCTCCAACGTCATCTGTTGTCCTTGTATCTCTTTCAGATTCAGAACGGTTGTATCTGTAATTGTATGCTAGTTGCAGGAAATTGTTTTTGCCCAATGGTTCGACATACGATGCGTATAAACGCACATTTCTGCTATCGTTTGTATTGTTGAATCTCTGATCAATTATATCGTCGTCTTTTGAACTATAGAGTGTCTTAGATCTGCTTTCTCCATTAGCCTCAGAGTCATCTACACCGCCACTAACACTAAAGCTCAACACCCTACCTGTTGTGCCCAGCTTTCTGCTTGCTTCAAGGCTTGCTCCAATGTTTTTGCCAGTTCCATCAGAGTTGTAATGCGAATCGCCTTCGTTCATGATTTCACCATCAGCATTAACAGTAGAAAACTTACTCTCCTCCCAATTGTTATTGCTATAGAATGAAGCATTGGGTCTGAAGATAATGTTAGTCATTGAGTCGGGCTTCCACTCCATTCTGAAGTCCATATTTATGTTTTGGCTGTAATTGTTTGATTCAGTAGAGTCTTTTTCAAAAGTGTTTCCAGAGCTTAATAAGTTTTGTGTATAAACTCTTGAACTTTTGTCTGTATCAGTGTCTCCATATCTTACATTACCACCAAGGGTGAGTTTTTCATGAAACTCTTTGCTGAAGTTTAGGCCCGCATTGGCAGATTTTGTAATACCACTTCTACCTCCCCATCCGCCTCGTCCACGGCCTCCTCCGCCACCACCAAACATAGCTGATGCTAAGTCGGAGAATCCGGCATTGTTTGTATTGTTCAATCCACCAAGAAAAGTCAATTGGTCTTTGTCGCGCATATAGTTTACCATTGCATTGGCTTCATATCTGTCTTGACTACCATATCCAGCAAAGGCATTTCCAAACACACCTTCTTTCATGCCAGGTTTCACAGTAAGATTAATGACCATTTCCTCATCGCCATCGTCAAACCCTGTCATTAAAGACATATCTGTTCTGCGTTCCAATACTTGTAGCTTGTCTACCATTTTTGCAGGTAGGTTTTTAGATGCTACTTTGGGATCGTCGCTAAAAAATTCTTTTCCGTCTACTAGTATTTTCTTTATCTCCTGCCCATTTACAGTAATCTTGCCATCAGCATCTATCTCAACGCCTGGCATTTTCTTCAGTAAATCTTCTATAACAGCACTTTCAGCTACTTTGTAAGAGTCGGCATTATACTCTACTGTATCGCCTCTTACAACAATCTCAAGCGACTTTGCTGTAACCACAGCGTCAGACAGTAACACACCGTCTTCGCGCAGCGAAATTGTTCCTAAATCTACAGCTCTATTTTGGTTGGTGATGGATGCATTTTCATACACGTCGGTATATCCAATATAAGATATATGCACAATGTAATTGCCACTTTTGATTGGTATAGAAAATGAACCATTCTTTTCTGACGCTTTCCCTGTTACAAAGGTGCTATCCTTCTGATTAAGAATACGCACATTGGCTTCAGGAATAGATTCTTTTGAAGAATCATCAATTAGTTTTCCTTTTATAGAGCCTCTTGCCGCTTGGCCCTGTGCACTTGCTAATATTGCAAATGTAAAAATTGTTGTTATGAGGAGGGGTAGTTTTTTCATCATCGAAATTGTTGTTTTTGATATGAGCTTTTGTGGCTCAGTATTTTTTGTGGTGTAATAGTTAAATGCAAAAATACATTTCATTCATCAGAAAGCAAAATGAAATCGATTAACAGCTGCTTTTCATAGATGAATGAGCCACGTGGTTATATAAACGATTGTTTGTATTAGGAAGCTTGGTTTAAACCTATCTATGTAATGGGTGTAAAAAAAATAGGGGCGTATTATATTATACGCCCTTTACCAATGTACATTTATTTGTACGTAAAAGCTTAAGAGAAACTATTTACCTGGTATTCCACAAGTTGCTCCAGTTGGCTCATCATCCATTCGTTGCCACACATCGGCAAACTCGTCGGGACGACGGCGAAATTTAATTGAAATGTAGGAACATGAGGGTATTATTTTATATTCGTTTTTGCGTGCATATTCTACAAGTTTGTCAAACAACTTCGCAGCAATACCTTGTCCTTCCAACTCTTTGAGCACACCAGTGTGAAAAGCATTTAGTAGATTGTCTTTTAGGTCGAAATCTAATTCTGCAATTTGTTTGTCATCTTTCTCAATGAAAAAGCTACCACGATTATTCTTGTCTATCTTAAATTGAATTGTGTGATCCATCTTTTATAAATTTATTTTTATTTTTTCTTATATTTATTTCTTCACTCTTTTCTAAACAATTAAATGATGATATTGTTGTGATTGGCTTGAGACTTTGAGTGTATAAACCAATATTTGAACAATTATATCTTGAAATTGCAAATTTGAATGGCTTTGAGTTGGTTTATTAGAAAACTTGTACTATTTTTGCACCGCGAATTTGG
>CAZIUT010000091.1:0-4863 GCA_964542545.1 uncultured Dysgonomonadaceae bacterium
ACAACTCCGAAAAACGCCTTCAAGACCTATTAGCCTTTTCAATGGGTATAATGAATGGAGAAGATGGTAAAATGCTGATTGAGAAGTATCAAGATGCCATTGATAATATTACTCCTCACAATATGCTAAGCCTTGAAGACAAGCAAGTGCAAATGGGAATGTCTCCCGACATGATAAAAAAAGATGTTGAAAAGGTAATCAATGTTTTCTCAAAAGGCCTTGAAAGCTATGAGTGGAAAAAACCAAAAGAGGGAACATTTTTGTATTACCTGATGCTTGAGAACGAAGCTTTCAGATTTAAACTGAACCAAGTGAAAAAGATAATCAGAACCTATAAAGGGCGCGAAGCTTCTCATTTTCAGACGTTAAAAGAAGAATTGCTTCTAAGATTTGCTGAGTTCCAGCTGTTCGACTATCATTACATCAAAAAAGAAAATATCTTGTTTCCTTATCTTGAGGAAACTTGGGACAATTATCGGCCGTTGAAGGTAATGTGGTCGCTACACGACGACATTAGAAGAGCACTGAAAGAAGCAATCAGTTTATTAGAAGACTCCGCCACGCAATGGAGCGATTTCAATCCTATATTGGGGAAATATTATTCTTTGGTATTTAGAATGATACAGAAGGAAAATATAATTATTTTTCCTGTTGCCTCAGAAACGGTAAGCAAGGAAAATTGGCACGAAATGCACTTGCAGAGCTTTGAGTATCCCTTCCCGTTTATAGAGACGCCAGAAAAGCCAGAAGAAAAGACACTAGAAGAGCAAATTGATAAGAACTTCTCAGTAGAACCAGGAAGGTTTGTTTCAGAAACTGGCAATATGAGTTTAGAGCAAGTATTGCTTGTGTTTAATCATCTGCCTGTTGATATTACCGTAGTGGACGAAAACGACAAAGTTCTTTTCTTCAACAAACCCAAAGAGCGTTTTTTTCCGCGCTCACCAGCTATTGTTGGAAGAAGTGTAAACAACTGTCATCCACCCGAGAGTGTGCATATAGTAGAAGAGATAGTAGAGACCTTTAGAAAGGGTGAAAGAGACACAGCTATTTTTTGGATAGAGCTGAAAGGACGTTTTATATTGATTCAGTACTTTGCTTTGCGCAGTGAAAAAGGAGCGTATAAAGGTGTCATAGAAGTGAGCCAAGATGCTACAGATATTAGAAAATTAGAAGGGCAGAGGCGTTTGTTGAATTGGGAGTAGAGTTTACTTTGGGGTGATATATATATTCATTATCAAAAAGTGGTTTAAGAATTGCATGAACATATCAATAACTTTATAAATATGAATCCGATGAAAAGTTTAGTTACACTTGTCCTTATTCTCTGTCCTTACTTAATCTTCTCGCAATTGCAAGAAAACAGATTGCTTCAGACAGAAGAGATTGCTATACGCGATCCATATATCTTTGCCGATACTGTCACACAAAGCTACTATATGTATGCTCAAATAGACAATCGTTTAGCTGGGCAGGGAGGCGACGATAGACCAAAAGGAGTTGAGGTTTATGTTAGCTCTGACTTAAAAGAATGGAAACAGCCTCAATCGGTACTTGTTCTGCCTGATGATTTTTGGGCCAAGGAAATGGTTTGGGCTCCCGAAATGCACGAGTACAAAGGGAAATACTATCTGTTTGTTACCTTAACTTCGTCTCAACTGCATGATAGCAAACAAAAACCAGCAGGAGAAACCAATTGGCCATCATTTCACAAAAGAGGAACACATGTGTTTGTTGCCGATTCGCCCATGGGGCCATTCAGAGCTTTTAACGATAAACCACACACTCCTGAAAATTGGATGGCATTGGACGGAACATTATTTGTAGAAAACAACACTCCCTACATGATATTTTGTCATGAATGGGTAGAGATTGTTGATGGTTCTATCGATTACATTCAGTTGTCGTCCGACTTATCAAAGTCTGTTGGAGAGCCTGTTAAAATGTTTAATGCTTCGGATGCATGTTGGTCTACTAATAAAACGAGCAAAGTAACAGATGGTTGTTTTATGTATAGAACAAAACAGGGTAAGTTATTAATGATTTGGTCCAGTTTTAGCGATAATGGATATGCTATAGGAATAGCAGAGTCTAAATCGGATATGTTGAAAGGACCCTGGATTCAGCAAGATGAGTTATTAATTAATGAAAACGGAGGTCATGGTATGATTTTTGAGGATTTTGAAGGTAGGCTGTTGCTTGCATTTCATCAACCCAACAATCCGGCTGGACAAGAACGCTTAAAGCTAACTGAAATTGAAGATTCAGGTAATACTTTAAAATTGAAGTGAGTTGTTATTCTGTTGTAAATCCCTATATTCTTTTTGATAGTAATGAGTCTATAACTAATTTCTACCGGCAATATAAATATGCATCTTAAAATAATCATTGAGGATGTCGAATCAAAAAAAATGAGCTGTTAATGATTACCTTCAAGTTGAAAAAAGCAAGAGGTTGCTAGTAGGGCTTTGGAATACCTTGTCAAGCAATATGTTTTATAATTGCATTTGTTGTATCTTTATTGCAATAAACTAAAAGCTGTATATAATAATAAAATGGATGCTGTAAAAACATATCAAAAAGTGTACTCAGAAGAGGGAGACGTTAGCTTTGGTATCTTCAGGATGGAAGATATTTATATGGAGCAAAACGGAAAAGCCGACGAGCCACACAGACACAGCTACTATACGATTTTGATTGTTAACAAGGCAAATGGATTGCATAAAATAGATTTCAATACTTATGAGTTGCAAAACAGACAGGTGTTTTTTGTAGGTCCTGGACAAGTTCACCAAGTAATAGAAAAAGAAAAATCTATTGGGTTTGCTATGACTTTCTCTATTCAGTTCTTAGTGGAGAATTCTATTCCATTATCATTTATTGATAGTTTAAATCTCTTTCAGAGCTATGGGCAAAGTCCGCCATTAGCACCCAGTGAAGACCAATTTGATGCTATAGAACATTTTGCAAATCATATTTTTGAACTATACTATAGCAATGTCAATATGAGGTGTATGTCTATTGGTGCACTTTTAAAACTATTGCTTATAGAGTGCAACAATATTTGTAGTATCAACCCAATTGAGATGGATGTAGACACTACTGGAGATAATCTGATTAGAGCTTTTAAAAAAGCAGTTGACAAAGACTATAAAAAAGAACACGCTACCTCTTATTATGCCAATGGGCTTTATATTACGCCTGATCATCTGAACCGAACATTTAAAGCAAAAACAGGTGTCACGGCAAAAGATTATATTCAATCAAGAATAATAACTGAAGCAAAACGATTGCTTTATTTTACCGATTTGTCAAGCAAGGAAATTGCTTATGAGTTAGGCTTTAATGAACCAGGCAATTTTAGTGCATTTTTCAAAAAACACACACAGCTATCTCCTTCAAATTTCAAGAAAAATGAAATTTACACTTAGATATCGTATTTTTATAAGTTTACCCCCTTTTTTCATGTTCCACAGTGTTTTAAACTGCCTTACCTTTGCACTATAGTTTTAAACAAAGAATAAGTACCCGTTAGAATGGTTCGGTAAGTAAGATTTAACTGTTTATCAAATAAAGGAAACAGAACAATGAAAACAATAATTCACAGAGCAGAAACAAGAGGACACGCAAATCATGGTTGGTTAAACTCTCATCATACATTTAGCTTTGCTAACTATTACGATAGAGAAAGAATGAACTTTGGTGTATTACGCGTATTGAATGACGATACAGTGGCAGCTGGAATGGGCTTTGGGACTCACCCACATGATAATATAGAGATTGTATCAATTCCATTGGAAGGCGATTTAGAGCACAAAGATAGTATGGGCAATGTAACTGTAATTAAAGAGGGCGATGTGCAAGTAATGAGTGCTGGCACAGGTGTTACACATTCTGAATATAATAAGAACAAAAACAGAGAAGTGAAGTTTCTTCAGATTTGGGTGTTTCCAAACAAGAAAAATGTATCGCCTAGATACGATCAGGTTTCTTTGAAGGATATAGCAAAAAAGAATGAATTTTATCAAATTGTTTCGCCAAACGAATATGAACAAGGCGTTTGGGTGCATCAAGATGCTTGGTTTCATTTAGGTGAATTTTCAGAAGGAAACTCAGATGAATACAAAATTAAGAAAGAAGGAAATGGCGTATATGCTTTTATCCTTGATGGAGATGTAGAAATAAATGGTGAAAAGCTATCAAAAAGAGATGGTATGGGTATTTGGAATACAAACTCCATTAATGTTAAAGCCACAGAAAATGCACGTGTGCTTTTGATGGAAGTCCCAATGATTTTATAGTGTATTGATTCTCATAGAATCATTCAGATGTTTATAATGAAGTGGTTTAGTAATAACGGTTTGGGTATATACTCAAACCGTTTTGTTTTTGATTAAGGTCGTCGCATCAAATCTATCTACATTTTGTAGAATGAATTGCGAATGTTGTATCTTTACAGTTCAAAGTTAGGTTGTTTTTAAATAGAGATAAAATATTAATAGTTATGGGCATATATACTTTAGAAATTATCAAAACCATTATTTTGATAATTGTTTATTTAACTGCAAAGTTTTTCACAAAAAGACTTATTAAAAAAGTAGGGCTTCGGTTCAGCTATCAATTGGGTAGAATAAGAATAACCAATAAAATAGCAAATGCTCTATTGGGCATTTTGGCATTTGTTTTTATAATGCTTATTTGGGGAATTAAACAGTCCGATTTGGTTGTATTCCTTTCTACAACATTAACAATTTTGGGTGTTGCATTTTTTGCCCAGTGGTCACTTATTTCTAATATCACTTCTACATTGATTATCTTTTTTAATCATCCTATTAAAATTGGAGACCCTTTAACGATAATGGA
>CAZIUT010000091.1:4963-7498 GCA_964542545.1 uncultured Dysgonomonadaceae bacterium
ATAAGGGCGGAAGTTGGGACTATCCTTTGGGAGAGTGTAACTGCACGCACACTATCGACACAAATAGAATAGCGGACTACTACTGGAAGTCTGATTACGATACAATAATAAATAGCGAGTATTTAAAGCGAGGGGTTATGCTTGATTCTATTTCAAAATCGCCCAGTGAGTTAATTGAAATTTTAAATATACGCCCAAGTAAACCAAAGGTCGAATTTGTTGAAATAGTCAGAGACACTCTGATAATTAGCATTTTTAATGATACATACTTGACGGAGCAGATGGGAACTTTAGGGGCAGACTGCTATATGGCAGAAACAGTTTATACTTTAACTGAAAATGAGACGATTAAGTTTGTTAGGTTTAAAATGAACTATGGTTCTCATGCTAACCCTGGTTTGTATAGCAGGAATGATTATGAAAGTATAATAAAAAAGTAACTATCAAAGAAGAGGTTTGCCAAAGGTGAGAAGTGAGCAAAGATGTCACGTTTTATAGCTTATCTTTTAAGTATTGACCAATCCCAAATTTTCAACTTCCATTTTAACTTTAATTTTCGAAATAGATTCATTGGTTTACGTTTGATACGACCTTTATAGTTTTCAATATAGTGATCTACTGCATTAAGAATGCGTGCGGAGTTTTGTCCATCACGATGATTTTCATGCTTTTGCGTATATAAGCGAATTTCTCTCATTAATTCTTCTGGGTAAGTTAGTGCCTTTTCTAAAGCCTGCTCAATATCATTTATATCTGTCACATTAATCAGATGTTTTCCTGGAGAAGTGTTTCTATAGGTAACAACCGGCTTGTCAAACAACATATATTCTATAATAATGCTTGAACTATCGCATAGCATTGCATCGCTATTATAAATAGTTCCCACATCTTCAATTACAGGTAGGAATATTACGTTAGAAAATGTAGATGCTAATTGCTTATATTTATCAATTAGGTTTTTGTCTTGAAGTTTAGGGTGTAAAGTTATAACCCAATTCCACGAACGTTTTTGAGCTAAACGCTCAATGATTGGATAAAATTCATGTAGCGAGGAGATGCCCTTTGAAAATGTAGATGCTACAAACACAGTTGGGTTGTCATTGCTTCGAGGTTGAATGTTTTCTATTGGTGAGAAAAAAGAATCCACCTTGCTCCATCCTGTTTCGTAGACTTTAAAGTATTTATGTTTTTTCTCTAATCCTCTAAAAACAGATGTACTGCTCTCTCCCTGTGTACAGTATATATCGAACAGGCCGCGGATTTTGAAATGGTCGTCTACTTTATCTTTTCGTTTATTAATGGGATATCCATGGAAAAGAGATACTTTAACTCCAGGGAAAAAATAGTAAATGTAATTACTGGGTGTGAAAATAGCAATAGGGTTATACTCCATAACCTCTTTAATAGTTTTGAGTTGACGCTCTTTCTTATCTAATTGCACTGTACAGCTTTCTTCTATAAACCAGAAGACCTCGTCGCCTCTGCGCCAAATTTCTTTTTGTAGGGGCCTTAAAATAGAGTAAGCATAGCTCACTGATACAAAAAACAGATATCGTTTAATCATTTATTTATAGATTAATGGCAAAAATAGCTATAATTTTTTGTAAGTCAATATTATGTAAAGTGTTTTGTTTCATGTTATACTGCTCAAGAATATATACACCTTATGTTTGTACTAAACTTCATTTAATTAAAAAAGGTGTGTGGATAAAAAAAGACTGCTCAATTACTTGGGTAGTCTTCATTCTATTTTTCTCAAGATAATATGAATATTATTCTCCCTTAATTATCAATGTGTCAATCTTGCGAACACCTTCTTTAGCTTTCTTTTCTGCCTTTTCTTTTCTCTCCATTGCATCTCTTTTGTCGGCCATTTTCAATAGTTTTATTGTGTCGCTTAGATTTGTGAATACAAGAATTAAACAAGCTATTATAACTAGATAGTATATAGATCCAGTAAAGAAGTACTCAGCAGTAATAATAGCCATTAATACTACGCGTAGTTCTGTAGGTCCAACAATGCCAGAGTCAATAGAGTATTTACCAGTAACTAAGTATCTAAGTTGTGCGGTAATCATTTCCCAACCATAAAGTACAACAAAGATATATCCTAGCCATTTCCAATCGGGTGCGGCGTAGAAAAAGAAACCAAGCCCAATCATTGCCAATCCCACCCAGTCAACTGTAACATCAAGACTGAAGCCATACCATTTACGTGGTGTGTTGCGATAGTATGCTAAGCGACCGTCTAACGAGTCACCATACCAATTGATAATGAATCCAGGTAAGCTAATTAACAAGAAAACAGGGTTGCTGTAATACGATGCTAATACGAAGCATAATCCAACAAACAAGTTGCCCAATAAACCAATAAGGGTGAGGCCATCTGATGTGAGCCACTTAGGTACTCTTTGAACAAGATAGGCTATTGTTTTTTGCTCACCGTTGCGAAGTATATTTGTTCTATCGCGATCTTGCGAAATTGTTTTAAGGATTGATGCGAAGCTTTTTTTATTACTCTTCATATAAGCGAAT
>CAZIUT010000092.1:0-7455 GCA_964542545.1 uncultured Dysgonomonadaceae bacterium
ACCTGATAGATTTGCAAGCATTCTGTGTATGTTATCTTTTTTCTGCTCATCATTTATTCAAGTTTGATAGTTCTGTAAATAGGTCCTTTTCTTTGTCTGTCAATTTCTCTGGTAACTTTACTTTCACTGTAATATAAAGGTCGCCAAACTGTCCATCTTTTTTATAAACAGGAAAGCCTTTGCCACGCAATCGTACTGTAGTATCTTGTTGTGTATTTTGTTTCACAGGGAACTTAACTTTTCCTGTTAGCGTATCTATCATAATCTCGCCACCCAACACAGCAGTGTAAAGATCAATTTCAATTTGCTTATACAAATCATCACCCTTACGCTTAAATACAGGGTCTTGCGCTATTCTAAATGCTATATAAAGGTCGCCACTTGGACCATTGTTTATACCAGGCTGACCATAACCTTTCAGTCTTATCTTTTGCCCATCGCTCACTCCTGCAGGAATGGTGATGCGCACATTCTTTCCGTTTATGGTAAGCGTTTGTTGGTGCGTATTCATTGCTTGACGCAGCGTCAACTCTAATTCTGCATTCAAATCCTGTCCTTTAAAACGTGAACGTCCACGTGACTGTTGCGAAAATCCGCCACCAAACATTGAGTGAAAGAAGTCTGAAAAATCATCTCCACCAAAGTCTGCTCCCTGCCCACCATAGTATGATTGCTGACCTTGTCCTTGGTATTGTCTTTGCGATTGTTGTGCACGTTGTGCTCTCTCAAACTCCTCGCCATGTTTCCAATCCTTTCCATATTTATCGAATTTCTCTCTTTTTTCAGGATCGCTCAACACTTCGTTGGCTTCGTTTATCTGTTGAAACTTCTTTTCTGCCTCCTTATTATTTGGATTTAAATCGGGATGGAATTTCCGCGCCAATTTGCGATACGCTTTTCTCACTTCATCGGTAGTGGCGTTCTTGGTTATTCCCAACACGTTGTAATAATCGATGTATGCCATTAATCAGTTTCTCTTTGAATTAATATTGTCTCTACAAATTTAATAAAATAATATTGGCTTTCATAGTTTGGGTGGAATATTGCAATTATAAACAACAGTTCAAATAAAATGAGTTTATATGTTTTAAGACAAAAGTAAAAACAAGAATAAAAATTAATCATCCACCCTGCTGCCCCACCAATTATTGCCTGGATCAAAATCTTTTGAAAGAAATTCAACTCTTTCTTTCTCTAATCTTGGAAGTAAGTTCTCCTCAATACTCTTTAGATATTTCATTTCAAGCTCCTCCTCATATTCTAGATCTTTTATTGGAAACTTGGCATTCACACTGTTTAGATAATCAAAAAGCTCTTGGTAGAGGTCGGTCACTTTTTCTTTCCTATCATCTGCCAAATCGTTTGCCTCCACAGGGTCGATGCTTAGATCATACAATTCATTATGCCCGTCCTCATAATAATGAATTAACTTCCAATCTCCTCTTCTAATCATTGATGATGGTACACCTCCTTGATTACTATAATGTGGGTAATGCCAAACTAAGGCACGCTCAGGAATAGTTTCCCCTTTAATCACAGGTAATAGACTAACTCCATCGTTATGCTGCTCAGGTTTTAGTGGCTGACCAATTAAATCGAGTATTGTTGGATAAAAATCTGTGCCAGATGCAGGCACATCAGATACTTGTCCTCTAACGGTTACTCCTGGAACCTTAATAAAATAAGGTTCGCGAATTCCTCCTTCAAATTGATTGCCTTTTCCACTACGCAAAGGCAAATTTGATGTAGAATAATCATCACCTGCAACTACCCCACCATTGTCGGAAGTAAAAACTATAATAGTGTTTTCATCTAACCCTAATTCTTCTAACGAACTAAGCACGTAATCCACAGCATCGTCCATTGCCTCTATCAACCCTGCATAAATAGGATTGTCTTGTACCAATCGAGTAGGCAGCAAAGCTCCCATCTCATATCCTGAATCAGCAATACCAAGAGAATCAGCTTTATCACGATACTTTTGCCATTTTACTTGAGAGGCTTGTATGGGGCCATGCACTGCATAAAATGATAGAAATGCAAATATAGGCTGCCCTGTTTCTTGCGGATTGTTTTCATTTAAAAACTGCACTGTCTCTCTTGCCAATCGCATAGAGAGATTTTCACCAGGCTGTCTGTTTTCTAAATTAGGATTTTTATAAGGATCAAAGTATCCACCTATCGGACTACCAGCATCCCATCCCCCAATATTAATATCAAAACCGTGGTCGGTAGGCCACGACCCTTCACCACCGATATGCCATTTTCCTGCAAAAAAAGTTTTATACCCCGCTTCTCTCATAGCTTCAGGGAGAGTAAAATAATCAGACGATAATTCATGAGTATAATCAGCAGGAAGTAATTTATTATATCTTTTATGCTTTCTCCACTGCTCACCTGAAGCAGCTCCAATCCATTCAGTTATTCCATGACGAGCTGGGAATTTTCCTGTCATAATACTAGCACGTGATGGGCTACTAACTTGACAGGCAGCATAACCATTGGTAAACATCATGCCCTCTGTAGCAATTCTATCTATATTGGGTGTTTCATAGAAATTGCTACCCATAACACTCAAATCATGGTAACCTAAGTCATCGGCAAGTATAAACAACACATTAGGCCTCGACTCTTTTTTTTGACTACAACCTACTAAACTTAATGCACATAAAGTTATTGGTAATATTGAATATCTCATATTAGATAATTAAATATTGGAATTACTGACGCAATAACAGCTACAATTATGAAAAATTATAAAATTAAAGATTTCCCCGAAACATCCAAAAAATGTGATACATTCAATCTCTAGATAGACTCATTCCGGAGTATAATTTTATTATCTAACCATACTAAAAATGAAGCATCACCCCATTTGTCAGTTTTTCTGGGATTTTAACGCAACTTATGTTGCACTCTTTTTATTATCTTATTGTTTACTACTCTGGTTCTGCTTATATATAACTGCTCTTTAAAATTGTCTATCTTTATTACAAACCTCGTATAACAGTTTGTTTAATCGGCAATACTTGTATCTACACAAACTAAAAACATTAATAATAGTAGTTACAATCACTTTGGACGTACCTGACCGTCACCTTCTACAATCCACTTGTAACAAGTAAGTTCTTCTAGTCCCATTGGCCCTCTAGCATGTAGCTTTTGTGTGCTAATACCTATTTCTGCACCTAAACCAAACTGCGCTCCATCTGTAAATGCAGTAGAAGTATTAGAATATACCGAGGAAGCATCTACCATTTTTTGGAACTTTTTTATTACTTCTGAATTTTCAGAAATAATCGCCTCACTATGTTTTGAACCATACTCAGAAATATGAGCCAGGGCTTCGTCGAAATTTGAAACTGTTTTAATGGCCATTTCTAATGCTAGAAACTCCTTACCATAATCATTGGAAGTTGCTTTCTGCAACAATTCAAAAGGGTAGATGTTTTTTAATATATTGAAAGATTTTGAATCGGCATATAACAACACATTTTCATCAGCCAGTTGAATGGTTAAAGTGGGTAGGTCGCTCAAACGGTTTTCATGAATAATTAAACATTCAAGTGTATTACAAACAGAAGGTCGGCGAGTTTTAGCATTAAAAATTATCTCACCTCCTTTTTTTATATTTCCAAACTCATCAAAATAGGTGTGACAAACTCCTACACCTGTCTCAATAACAGGAATAGTAGAATTTTTACGCACAAAATTAATAAGGCTTTCGCTACCACGTGGAATAATTAAGTCGATATAATCTCTTGCAGTAAGCATCTCATAGGTTTCATCACGACCAGATGGTAATAGAGTTATAATATTTTCATTTAATCCAAATTGTTTCAACACCTTTTTTATAACTACTGTAATGGCAATATTTGAATAGTTCGCATCGCTTCCACCTTTTAAAACACAAGCATTTCCTGATTTAAAACAAAGCGCAAACACATCAAAAGTTACATTTGGGCGCGCTTCATAAATAACACCTATTACACCAAAGGGAACGGTGATCTTCTTTATCTTTAACCCATTAGGGCGGACTTCGTCCTTTAATATTCGCCCAACTGGATTGGGCAAGTTGGCTACATTCTCAATATCAGAAGCAATGGCATTGATACGTTCCTCCGTCAATTTTAATCGGTCGTATATAGGGCTTTCTTCATCCATTCGTTCCAAGTCTTTTTTGTTTTCTTGAAGAATGAAAGCAGCATTTTCACGTGTTTGCTTGGCTAATTCTATTAAGATATCATTCACTGTTTCTCCTTCCAGCAAATTCAGCTTTCGAGAGGCTAGTAGCGTATTATGTAGTTGTTGTTTTATTTTCATAATCAATAATTATTTACTTACTGTTCTCAATATATAAGTAATCGTAGTGAACAGTTGGTCTTTGCTTCTCAGACAGTTTTTCCAATTCTATTTTATCAGAACCGTAGTTAGCTTTCCCAACACCAATAACATTCCCTTGTTCGTCTGCAATCTTTATCAAATCGTCTTTCTTGAATTTGGCAACAATTTTTGTAATTCCGCAAGGCAATAAACTTACAGCTCTAACAGAGTTCAATGCATCTGCAGCCCCTTGGTTCACAACAACTTTTCCTTTTGCAAAATCATCAGAATAAGCAATCCACTTTTTCACACTATTTGCCATTTTAGGATTGGGCACAAAGAAAGTATGCCTTAATGTCGATTGTGCTTTCATTAAATCAATCAGCACATTCTTAATAGCACCGTTTGCAATGTGAACCCCCACACCATCTCCTGCAACTTTCTTTGCAATTCTAAATTTCGTCAGCATTCCTCCACGCCCAAAGTCAGAATGTTCAGTTGAAATACCCTCTTCTGGTTCCTTATTTTTCAATTCTATTTGCTCAATAAGTTGTGCATCCTCACTTGTTGGATTCGCATTATACACCCCATCAACATTTGAGAGTATAATTAAAGCTTCAGAATTAACCATAGAAGCTATCAATCCTGAAAGCTCGTCATTATCGGTAAACATCAATTCATTTACAGAAATAGTGTCATTTTCATTTACTATCGGAACTACTCCATTTTCCAATAAAGTAGTAAAGCAGTTTTTCATATTTAGATAATGCAACCGGCTCGAAAAATCCTCCTTTGTGGTTAATACCTGCGCACACACCAAGCCGTGTTCACCAAAGAAGTCTGAGTAACGACTAATTAATTTAACCTGTCCTAAGGCAGACCACAATTGACGTTTTGAAATTGTATCTATTTTTTTTGATGGATAAAGAACTGCACGTCCTGCAGCAACAGCACCAGATGTAACCAATACTACCTCTACACCATTTTTTCGAAGAAATGCAATTTGATCAACCAAGTGCGCAATCTGCGCAACATTGAGGGTTCCATCTGACTTTGTCAAAACATTACTACCAATTTTTATGGTTACCTTTTTATATTTTAGTTCCATTTAATTGAAATAATCTATTAGTTAATTGTTACTTAATTGGTTGAATCTTTTTGTAAGAAGCTAATACACCCTGAATTAAAGATGCACTAAAACCTTTGTTTTCCATTTCATTTAGCCCAGTAATTGTTATACCCATCGGGGTAGTTACTTTATCAATTTCACGTTCAGGATGGTTACCACTTTGCAGAATAAGCTCTGCCGCTCCCTTTACAGTTTGAGCCGTAATAAACTGGGCAACCTCAGCACCAAAGCCAATTTCAATTCCACCTTGCATAGCTGCGCGAATATATCGTAATGCATAAGCAATCCCACACGACGATAAAACAGTTGCAGCAGCCATTAAATCCTCATTTATCTCAACAGTTTTGCCCACAGCATTGAAAAGCTCAAATATATAAGCTTTGCAGGCTTTTGTATTACCATTAACCGAAATACATGTCAACGACTCTTGTATTGCAATTGCAGTATTTGGCATTACCCTGAAAATTGGAATTTCCATTCCAACCATTTCGTCCAACACTTTAAGGCTAACTCCAGCGACAATGGATAAAAGAATTTTATCTTTGTTTAAAACATACTTTATCTCATCCAGCACGCCTTCAGTATGGTATGGCTTTACAGCCACTATCACCACGTCGGCATTTCGAACTGCCTCCTCATTGCTTTCAAAGATAGTTACTCCCAACAACTCCATTTTTTCAAGTGTAATTTGTCTTCTAACATACACATGAATATCGCTGGGTGAAACAAAGTTTGATTTAACCAACCCCTTGACAATGGCGGTGCCCATATTCCCTATACCAATAATGGCTATTTTCTTGTTATTCATATTTTGGTTACTTCAGTTATTTTGAATTATTCAACAAGTAACTTTTAAAAGTAGCAAACTTGTTATTTAGTTGAACACTTTTTTTCTCTCCATGCATAAACTCCGAAAGCTTTTCAGGTATTTCAACTTTTCCTTTTCCAATAACGCCCTCAACTGTCTCAATGAATTTAGCTGGATGAGCAGTTTCTAAAAACACTCCTATCTCTTCATCCTTCAATAATTCTTCCAACGATCTAAATCCACATGCTCCATGAGGGTCACAGAGATAGTCATAGTCATCATAAACTTTTTGAATGGTTACACAAATCTGCTCGTCAGAATAGGTAACAGACTTCATGATTTGGATAATCTCAGCATATGTGTGATGATATAAATCTAAAATTCGGTCAAAGTTACTGGGATCTCCCACATCCATTGCATTAGCAATAGTTTCAATTGATGGCCTAGGTGTATAATCAGCATAATTAATGTAATCATAAACAACTCGGTTAGCATTATTAGCAGCAATAAACACATGAACTGGCAATCCCATTTTTTCAGCAAAAAGGCCTGCTGTGACATTACCTAAATTACCACTTGGCACAGAAAACACTAATGATTTATCATGTAAGAGGCCCTGTTTTTGCAACTGTGCATAAGCATAAAAATAATAGAAAGACTGTGGTAGGAAACGCGCTACGTTAATTGAGTTGGCAGAAGTTAACACCAACTTCTCATTCAGCTCTTTATCTAAGAAAGCTGATTTTACTAAATGTTGACAATCATCAAAAGTGCCCTCAATTTCCAATGCAGTAATATTTTGCTCTAATGTTGTAAACTGAGATTCTTGTATTTTACTTACCTTCCCTTTAGGGTATAACACATACACATGAATGCCCTCTACACCTAAGAAGCCATTGGCAACAGCACTACCTGTATCTCCTGAAGTTGCCACTAATACATTAATTTGTTTTTCACGATTTGTTATGAAATGGCTCAAGAGTCGCGCCATAAATCGTGCGCCAATATCTTTAAAAGCTAAAGTTGGACCATGAAAGAGCTCTAACGAATATATATTATCAGCAACTTTGATTATTGGACAATCAAATTGAAGCGTATCGTAAACAATAGTTTTCAATGTTGAGTGCTCAACATCATCTCCAAAGAACTTTAAGGCTACTTCATAAGCTATCTCCTGAAAACTTAAGTTGTGTAT
>CAZIUT010000093.1:0-7434 GCA_964542545.1 uncultured Dysgonomonadaceae bacterium
ATAAAGAAAGTGGAATGCCAGGAACGTCGAGATATATCACGACGAAGAACCGAAAGAATACAACTCAACGACTTGAATTGAAGAAATTTAATTCGGTGTTGAAGAAAATGACATTACATAAAGAAATAAAGTAAAATAGGATAAGCCATGGCAAAAAAAGCAGTCGCAGGTTTTCGCGATAAAACAACAACAACAGGACGAAGTCATTCTAAGGTTATTAAAATGATAAAGTCAGATTCAGGATCTTATACATTTCAAGAAGAAATGGTGCCTAATGAACTTGTTCAAGAGCATTTGAAAAAATGACCTTGGTTAATAATATATAAAAACATCCCTGCATTCTTATGTAGGGATTTTTTTTGTTTTCTATTTTGTAGCTTTGTGTAGTTAGTCGACAAATGTCATTTATTGCATGCAATGATTACATTGAGTCGTGAATTATTTAATAGGTTATTGTAAATTGCTTAACTATGGCACTATTTAATATTTTTTCTAAGAGAAAGAAGGAAACTTTAGACAAAGGTCTTGAGAAAACTAAGGATAATATTTTCTCTAAACTTACACGTGCTGTTGCGGGAAAATCTCAGGTAGATGAAAGTGTATTGGATGAATTGGAGGAAGTGCTAATATCGTCTGATGTTGGTGTGGAAACAACAATAAAAATAATTGAACGTATAGAAGAGCGTGTAACACGTGATAAGTATTTAAATACTGAAGAGTTAACCTCTATACTACGTGAAGAAATTGCATCGCTGTTAACTGATAATAATACTACAGATATAGATGATTTTTCTATTCCAGAAGGTCATAAGCCTTATGTAATAATGGTAGTGGGTGTAAATGGAGTTGGTAAGACAACTACTATTGGTAAACTTGCTCATCAATTTAAACAGAAGGGACTGTCGGTATATCTAGGTGCAGCCGATACTTTCAGAGCAGCTGCTGTTGAGCAAATAGTTATTTGGGGTGAGCGTGTTGGTGTGCCAGTTATACGTCAGAAGATGGGCTCAGACCCTGCTTCAGTTGCCTTTGATACTATTAGTTCTGCTAAAGCAAACAATGCAGATGTTGTTATTATTGACACTGCTGGTAGACTTCACAATAAGGTGAATTTGATGAACGAACTTACAAAAATAAAAAATGTAATGAGCAAGGTAGTTCCAAATACTCCCAATGAAGTGTTACTTGTTCTTGATGGGTCTACTGGTCAAAATGCATTTGAGCAAGCGAAACAATTTACTGCGGCTACAGAAGTCTCGTCATTGGCTATTACTAAATTAGATGGTACTGCGAAGGGTGGAGTAGTGATAGGTATTTCAGATCAATTTAAGATACCCGTTAAGTACATTGGCCTTGGTGAGGGTATAGAAGATCTGCAAGTGTTTCGTCGTGAAGAGTTTGTTGATTCGCTATTTGGTGAATAAAGAGAATGGTAAAAAAAGAGAAGAAGTAGGGATATATTGAATGATTAAAAACAGAATAGATGTTGTAACGCTGGGTTGTTCAAAAAACCTAGTAGATTCAGAAATGCTGATGCGACAATTGCTTGCAAACGGTTATACAGTTGAGCACGACTCGGATAACCCTCAGGGCGAAATAGCAATTATCAATACATGTGGCTTCATTGGCGATGCTAAAGAAGAGTCCATCAATATGATTTTGTCTTTTGCGGAACAAAAACAGATGAAAAAACTCAAGAAGCTTTTTGTAATGGGTTGCTTGTCTGAGCGCTACCTAGAAGAGCTGGCTGTAGAGCTTCCCGAAGTGGATAAGTTTTATGGCAAATTTGCATGGAAGAGTCTTATTGAGGATTTAGGCAAGTCTTACAATCAGGATCTTTCTTTAGAGCGAATGCTATCAACACCTTCTCATTATGCTTATTTGAAAATATCAGAAGGGTGTAATCGTTCTTGTTCTTATTGTTCTATACCTCTTATTACAGGAAAATATAATTCACGGCCAATAGAAGAGATAGAAGAAGAGGTGAGCAATCTTGTTGAGAAGGGTGTAAAGGAGTTTCAGTTTATAGCGCAAGATTTAACTTACTATGGTCTTGATCTCTACAAAGAAATGAAAATAGCCGAGTTGGTGAAACGTGTCTCTAATATTCAAGGTGTAGAGTGGATTAGACTCCATTATGCCTATCCAGCTCGTTTTCCAATGGATTTGTTGCCTGTAATTCGAGATTGTGATAATGTGTGCAAGTATCTAGATATTGCTTTGCAGCATATTAGTGATAATATGCTAACTAAAATGCGACGAAACATAACGAAAGAAGAAACTATAAAATTAATCAAAACTATTAGAGCTGAAGTTCCAGGCATTCATATACGAACAACATTGATGGTCGGACATCCTGGCGAAACCGAAGAGAATTTTAATGAACTACTCGATTTTGTAAGGGAAACAAAATTTGAGCGTTTGGGTGCATTTCCTTATTCTCATGAAGAAGATACTTTTTGCGATAAAAATTATACAGATCATATTGCTCCGGAAGTGAAAGAGGAGAGATTGAGTAAACTGATGGAAGTGCAAGAGGGTATAGCGCTAGCTGTAAATGAAGCAAAGATTGGGAATACACTTAAAGTAATAATAGATAGTGAAATACCCGATTATTATATTGGTAGAACAGAGTTTGACTCTCCCGATGTTGATGGTGAAGTGCTAATAAGTAAAGATGAGGCTTTAACGATAGGATCTTTTTACAATGTGAAAATTACTTCAGCAATGCCTTTCGACTTGATTGGAACCACTGTATAATATGTTAAACCCCTAATTTTTAATTGTAAATCATGACAAACAAAGAACTAGTTGCTGAGCTCTCAGAACAATTAGGATGGACACAGGTGAGGGTTTCTGAAATTTTAGCTTTTACAGTTGATCAGATTAACTGTAAGTTGGCAGAAAATGTCACTATAACAATTCCTAACTTTGGAGTCTTGCAAACTAGAAAGAGGGCAGAACGTATCTCTGTTAACCCACAAACAAAACAACGGTTTCTTGTTCCTCCAAAAGTATCAGTCAACTTTAAACCTGCTTCTACTCTCAAAGAAAAGTATAAATAGTTGAATGTCATGAATAGTAAATTAAATATGCAAGACATAATTGATCTTTTAGTAGCTAAAAATGATATTAGCATAGAAGAGGCAGGGGAATTTGTTGTCAAACTGTTTAGTTTAATAGAAAAAGGTCTATCAGTTGATGAACTGACGAAAGTAAAAGATTTAGGCACTTTTAAGCTTACACATATCCAGGAACGCGAGAGCGTAGATGTAAACACTAAAGAGAAGATTGTGATACCTGCTCATCGGCGCGTTAGTTTTATTCCGGCACAACTTCTGAAAACTTTAGTAAACAAACCTTTTGCACATTTTGAAACTACACCTCTTAATGAGGGTGTTTTTGAGGAGGGTATTCCTGAAAATAATGTTTCAGATAAAGATGTTGATGATGAAGATGATTATGTTTATCAAGACGAAGAACCAATCGAGGAGAATGTTTCGACTAAGGAAGAAGATATAGCCGAAGCCAAGTCTATACTAAAAACTACTGAGAAAGAATTGAACAAAAAACTGGAAGAGCATATTGTACCGTTTTCAACTCCTACTTCTGCTGTTGAAAAGAAAAAAGAACCTTCTATTAATAAAGAAGGTCCGATTGATGACAGGAAAGAAGCTAAAAAAGAGAATGTTGTTACTCTTTCTAGAAAGCCTTCAACTGTTAGACTAAAAGTTAATAGAAAAACTCGATATTATATATTTATCGGTGTTGCAATAGCTCTGTTTATTTTCTTGGTGGTTGGCTTTGCTTACAACTATTACAATTCTAGCAATTCACTAAATCAATTCGTGGAGATAATAAAAACTAATAATACCACAGATGAACCATCAGTTGCAAGCTTTGAAGTTCATTCAAAAGAATCCGAAACTCTTATTGATTCTGTAAAAACAGTAGAAACCACTAAAGTATTACCTCGAAAAAAAGCAAAAATGTCACCTGGTAGAACTTTGCGTCTAATTGCATTAGATAAATTGGGCGATAGAGAATTTTGGGTATATATCTATATGGTAAACAAAGAAAAAATTGAAAATCCCAATGTAGTGCCTATTGGATTGGTGCTCGACCTTCCTTATCAAAATGAATACCCAATGGATGCTAGTAATAGTGAAGATGTTGCCAGGGCAAAGAGGCTTGGGGATGAGCTTATAAAATCATTTGGGTGATTGCAATAGCTATTTCCTACCTAACTGTGTTCACATTTGTGTGTAACTTATATTCTCTGTCAAAGTGCATATACTATAGATTTTTCATACAGCTTGAGCTATAATGTTAGTTCAATTCCGTTTCACTTATTGCACTATTATCCATATCAGTTATGCATTTAATGTATTAGAAATTCATAGATATAGCTTGTTAATCGATGAAGTCCATCTTCCTCATGTCCGCACAATGCTGAAAAATGAATATTACTGGTAAAGTGTTTTTAATTACCTATAGCTATCAAACAAAGCTTCTCTATTGTTGATTAATTTATCATGCCTACATGCTAAAAGATTTGTTGCGAATTTATGTAAATAAGTGCACGTGTTAAAACTGCTCTTTCCATTTTTTATATATACTCATACTAGCTTGATTAACACCTTATTCATCAGTTTTTTAAAGTGAATATTCTTACTCTTCTCGATAAATAAAAGCGCTTTTTGAACAATTTTATATGAATGTATGTTCATATGCTTGTGTTGCTGTATTAGCATGAATGTGTTCATCCACTTATTAGATAAGTGAAATTATATAATTAGAATAGATAAAGGTAAAACAATGAAAATAAGTAAAGTACTAGTCATTATGTTTTTGTTGCCAACGATAATTTTTGCGCAACAAACAATACCTATATCCAAAGCTGAGGTTTTGGAAAAGGTGTCGCAACAGAGTAATAAACTAAAGATAGGAGAGCAAAACGTCTACTCTGCCAAAGGAGATTTTAATCAAACTAACTCAGTTTTCTTACCAAACATCTCAACTTCCTATACTGGCATGGCGACAAATAGTCCCTTAAACTCCTTTGGTTTTAAGCTAAATCAAGCAATTGTAAATCAGTCTGACTTCGATCCTAGTAATTTGAATAATCCGTCGAAAACCAACATGTTTACAACCTCGTTTGAAGTGCAGCAGCCAATTATTAATATTGATGGAATATTCCAGAGGAAAGCAGCTAAAGCAAAATTGGAGGCAACACAAATGCAGTTGGAGCGTACAGGCGATTATCTTTCACTAGAAACTGAAAAAGCATACATGCAGTTGCAACTTGCTTATAAAAGTGTTGATGTTTTAGAGACTGCCTTGAAAGCAGCAGGTGAAAATTTTAGATTAGCAGAAAATAGTTTTAAACAAGGCTATCTTCAACAGTCTGATGTATTAACTGTACAAATTCGTGTAACTGAAGTTGAAAATCAACTTCAATATGCTAGGAGTAATGTGATAAATGCTTCGGAGTATCTTGCCGTTCTAATGAACGAAGATATTTCAGGAGTTTATAAGCCAACAGATTCTTTAATTGTTTCATTGAGATTGGTTTCTAATGAGAATCTCTCTTTTGGTCGAGCCGATATACAAGCAATGCAATTTGCTACTGAAGCTTATAAACAGAGTTATAAGGCTGATAAAATGTCGTTTCTTCCACGGCTTAATGCTTTTGGAAGTTATGAGCTGTATGATAGTCAGGTTTTTAGCGCTGACGCTAATGGATATTTAATAGGTGCAAGCTTGACTTGGGATATTTTTCAAGGATCTAAACGAGTGGGGAAGACACAAAAAAGCCGAGCAGAATATACTAAAGCCAACCTTCAGCTGGAAGAGTACAAATCGGAAAGTCAACTAGAGCTAAATAAAGCCAAACGAATGTATCAGGATGCCCAAAACAATCTAAAACTTACAGAACTAGCTCTCCAACAATCAGAAGAGGCTCTCAGAATTAGAACCAATAGGTTCAAGGAGGGGCTTGAGAAAACAACCGAATTACTGATGGCAGAGACGCTTTACTCACAAAAACAATTGGAATATTACAGCACTGTTTTTCATCATAACTATACTCTTGCATATCTTGAATTTTTAACTAAAAACTAAAGTCTATTTTCCTATAAGTATGCTTTGCCGTATACGTGTTTAAATACTTGTAGGTATTTATATAACTCTAAAATGTGTATTAAACAAAACTTTTTCAATATGAAATTTTTATATACAAGCTTGCTTTTTTTAGCAGTACTCAGCGTTACTAGCTGTGGTGGATCATCAAAAGAAAAAAGTATCGATCAAACTCCTGCAGTAGCAGTTACCGTAAGTTCTGCAGGTGCAGAAAGCAACCCTCCCTTTTTGACTGCTAGCGGAAAAATTGAGGCTGTGAATAGTGCTTCACTTAGCACCAGAATGATGGGCTTTGTAAACAAAGTTCACGTTAATGTTGGGCAAAAAGTCACCAAAGGTCAGCTGTTGATAAGTATCAATAATGCTGATTTGTCTGCAAAGAAAGCGCAAACAACTGCTGGAATAACAGAGGCTCAAGCTGCTTTTAATAATGCAGAAAAAGATTATGATAGGTTTCAGAATCTTTTTAAAAAAAACAGTGCTTCTCAAAAAGAACTCGATGATCAACGTGCACGCTATGAAATGGCAAAGGCTAGATTAGAAGGTGCAAGACAAATGAAAAGTGAAGTTGAATCACAATTTGCGTATGTTGATCTTCGTGCACCTTTTAATGGTGTAATTACTAATAAATATATAGACGAAGGCGATATGGCCAATCCAGGAATGCCACTTATATCTGTCGAAGGTCCAGGTAGTTTTGAAGTGACTGCTTCAGTGCCCGAACGTGAAATATCAAAAATAGAATCTGGAACAGATGTTTTAGTTTCGGTTAAATCTCTTGATGTTCAGATTCCTGGAACTATTACAGAGGTAAGCACTTCGGCCAGAAACACTGGAGGTCAATATTTGGTGAAGGTAGTTTTGGATAAGACAGACTCAGGAATACTTTCGGGTATGTACGCTACAGTTCAATTTCCAGTAGAGACGTCTAGCAATGCGATGGTTTTATTAGTGCCCAAGGAAGCAATAGTTCAGCGTGGAGAGTTGAGTGGAATTTATACAGTAAGCCAAAATAATACTGCTATACTGCGCTGGTTGCGTTTAGGGCGAACTTTTGGAGATAAAGTAGAAGTGTTGTCTGGACTAAGTGCAGAAGAAAAATATATTGTTAATGCCGACTCAAAACTTTTTAACGGTGTTAAATTAATTATTAAATAAAAGTCATGAAAGATGGAATTGCAGGCAGAATTGCCAATTTTTTTATAAAGTCAAAACTCACTGTTTTGTTGATGATTGTATTTATGGTCATTGGTGTTTACAGTTCGTTTTTGATACCACGTGAGGAAGAACCTC
>CAZIUT010000094.1:0-7423 GCA_964542545.1 uncultured Dysgonomonadaceae bacterium
GCATCGTCGGAACCGGAATCCGATATTCTATCCATTGAACTACGGGTGCATATATTAATACAAATATAGGAAAGATTGTTAGTAAACGAAAGTAGATTTATTCCATATTAAATCAATCGTCTCTTTTACAAGATAAGGTTGTATTTCTTCCATGTCTTGAGGAGAAAGATGTTTTGATATGTCAAACTTAACTTGCAAATCATTTCCTCCATTCTTAAACTGATATTGAAGTGGATACATATCAATTTTAGATTTTGCCCATTCAAATTGGGGGGAGTCTAATTTTGTTTTATCAAAAAACATTGTTGGATGAGTTGTTGGTAGCAAGTTCCTTTTCTCAATCTCTTCCCACTCGTTGGTAAAAAAACGGATATCACTATCGCACACACTGCTGCTACACACTGTTTTGATAAGAGCAATTATCTGAGTTCTGTTTACCAATGGTAATATTTTCATTTGCATAGTGCCCACGTTTGATGTTTTTAGCGACAGAAAAGTATCGGTATACTCCAGTTTTTCTATTTCGCCCAATGCGTAGGGTATTACTGACAATGATGAATCTACAAGCAACATTGTTTTGTTGGCTTCGGAAAAGGCAGGTAAATATTCATTTGGCATAGATTTGAATAACTCGCCCATTGTTTGTCCGTGGCTTGAGAACAGGGTAGTGCTTAAAAGAAATAATATGATATAGTGTTTCATTTGTTTTGTTTAATGTGTGAGTATACCTATTTGTTTTGGGCTGATAGTTGGTGTGCCACCTTCAGTTCCTTCCAATACTTCTAGCTTGAAGTAGCGAGCTGTTTGTGCCTCATGAAACTGAATAAATTGTGGAACAGGATTGTTTTTTATATTGCCAAATTCGCCAATTTCTGATGGCTCATACCATTCCTTTCCGTCTGTGCTAAGAAGAAAACGATACCTGAAAGCCACTTCTTCTTTATTGTTGGGATTATAAGTGAAACCTGTAATGGTTATGTCTTTGCCTTGTATATCGACAGTTAGCGGGTTGGTTCCTATTACTTTTGTCCATTCACTATCTATATGACTAAGCTCTATTAAGCTACCTTCATCATTAAATGGTGCGGCATAGTATACACCAATATTATTGATGTTGGCACTAAATCGAGTTTCAGTAATTGTTATACGTATTTTTTCTGGCGACACATCATCAAAACGTAACAAGCGTTTGTATCCAATAGTTGTTCCTTCGGCTAGTTTTGTCCAACTACCATCTATTAATCCTTCTACTTTAAAAACTTCCACACGTTGTCCTTTTTGAATGTCTTCTTGCAAAAGAACGGTGTTGATTGTTTGGCCATCTTTAATCTGATATTCTCTATAGTCGCCAGTTTTGGCTCTCCAATATGAGAAAGATACGTCCATTTTATTATCTGCAAAAGTCTTCTCTATATATTCCCCAAACTCCTTTAGCCTAGCAGCATCCACTTCGTGAATCAAACCACGAGTATCGGGTGGTATGTTGAGTAGCAACACTGAATTCATTCCTACCGATTGGTAGTATATGTCTACTAAATGTTCCAAAGTTTTTACCTGTGCATCTTGTTCTGGATGATAGAACCATCCTGGACGAATAGATACATCCACCTCAGAAGGATACCAATAAATAGATTTGGCTTTTTCTATCAATTTGCGACTGCCCAAATCTTTTGCCGTTGCTGATATTTCCAAACGTTTGTTTTCTTCAATAGCATTTTCACGATTAACAGAGCGCAATGGTGTCACACTCCATTCAGTTTCTCTTCCCAATCCTTTTTCGTTGCCTACCCAGCGAACATCATCGCCCATTATTGCTTTCACAGCATTTGGTTGCAAACTATCTATTACGTGGTAAAAAGCTTCCCAGTCATAAATTTGTTTTCTTCCATTTGGCCCTTCAGCATTAGCGCCATCAAACCATACTTCGTGCACCTCTCCATAGTTACTCAGCAACTCATTTAATTGGTCTACAAATAGTTGGTTGTATTTTGGCGAGTCGCCATAGCTAGCAGCATTTCTATCCCAAGGAGATAGATAGACGCCAAACTTCATGCCATGTTTGTCTGCAGCATTTTTCAGCTCTCTTACTACGTCACCATTACCATCTCGCCAAGACGAATGAGCTACCGAGTGTTCTGTTGTTTTTGTAGGCCACAAGCAAAACCCGTCGTGATGTTTTGCAGTTAAAATCACCATTTTAAAACCACCCTCTTTAAGTGCAACCACCCATTGCTCGGCATTAAAATCGGTAGGATTAAATAGTTCGGGACTTTCAGAACCGTCACCCCATTCGCGTCCAGTGAAAGTGTTTATTCCAAAATGAATAAACGCTGTTAGTTCTAACTGTTGCCACTCATACTGCTGTTTAGTAGGCACAAGACTTGCTGCAAGTTTTAATTTCTGCTCAAAGGTCATCTCTTCGTTAAAAACAATCTCTTTTTCAATATAACTTTTTTTCTGCGAGCAAGCAGTTCCAAGCAATATAAAAAGCAAAGAGGCTAAGAAAATTAAGCGTTCCATTTGTTATACTTTAGGTGGATAGTTATATAGTCCATTAAGTTTATGAATGAGTAACAAAGTTAGTTTGTTTATTGTAACATACAAAAAAAGTCGCATGGATAATGCGACTTATAAAAAACACGTGCTTACTAATAATCAGCACTGTTTTATTTTGTTTTTTTCTGAAAACTAGTCAAGAGTTACTTCTTCTGTAACTTCGTCTAAAGCTTCAGTTCCTTCTTCAGTAAGTTCTTCCATTGCTTCTGTGGCTTCTTCCACTGCCTCAGTTGCGTTTTCTATTGCAGTTTCTGTTTGTTGTTCAGTTGCAGTTTTGTTTGTACAAGATGCAAAAAACATAGTTGTAGAAACTGCTACTAATAAAAATAATTTTTTCATTTTCGTCTTTTAATTAAACAATATATATAAGGCTTAATTTTTTTAAGCGCGCAAAGATAGTTTAATTATTATGTTATACAACATGTTTATTCTTTTTTTTTCTGATAAATTTTCGAAATAATTTTTTTTATTTATTGCTTCCATTTAATATTGCATCCCATACTAGGTTTTTGTTGGGGGCTCACACGCTCTCCTGCTACAATAGAATCTAATGCTTGAGACAAATCTTTTCCTGTGGGTTTACCTTTATTGGGCCGAGTATCATCGAACTGACCACGATACACACATTTCAAATTATCATCAAAAACAAAAAGATCAGGTGTACATTCTGCTTGATAAGCTTTTGCTATCTCTTGAGTTTCGTCATACAAGTAGGGGAAGGGGTATTTTTCATCTTTAGCTACTTGTTTCATTTCGTCAGGCCCATCTTGCGGATGAGTCTCTACATCGTTGCTGCTTATAGCTACAAATTGAACTCCTTTTGCTTGATATTTATTTGCTACCTCTACCATTTTTGAATTTATATGTTTTACATAAGGACAATGGTTGCAAATGAAGAAAACCACAGTTGCGACATCCGACTTTAAATCGTTAAGCGTTACTGTTTTGTCGCTCACCGTATCCATTAAAGAAAAATTGGGTGCTTTAGTTCCCAGTTCCATCATATTTGATTGTGTTGCTGCCATAGTTATTTGTTTTTAATGTATAAATGAAAAAGTATTTTCAAGAGTCTCTTTCTTCTCCATCTATATCTGTTAATAAAATTGATTTCAACAAAACGAGTTGAAACACATATATACTAACAAGCATCTGTAGAGATAGTTTAACCTGCATTATTCACGTTTTTAACTTTGTGTAGATGCTGGGGGCGTCGAACTACGTTTATATAGGCCGCTATTTCAACAGGTTTGTTGGTGTAGCAGGTTCGTAATTCCTTAACTCAGTTCAACAACGGCATTTCGATAAGCTCAGTAACCTTTTTCTACTCGGCTAAGTAAGAATACAGATCTCCATGATATTATTAATGATGCAATATACTGCTTGTCAGTATTACTCCTTAGTGGCTTTTACTGGCTTGCTTTCATTATACAGTCTATCTAAAGCTGATACATAGTAGTCAAAATAGTCATTGGCTTCCATTTCAAAAAAGTAGGAGTCTTCGCCAGTTAGAGCAATTATTGCATGCCCTTTTTCAAAATTGGGTTTGCTGTTTTTAGAAAATCTATAAATTAAATGATATTTGGGAGCATGCATATCCTCCTTTTCAATAACAGGCTTTTTCCATACAATTCTGGTTCCTTCTTCTGAGTTCTCTATCTTTACATCATTGGGTGATGAAATTGTTTTAATAGGAAATCCTCTTAATGCTGGAACTAATGCTGGATTTGGATAAAGCTCATACATTATATCGTTTATATCTAATCTGTTATTTTTAAAGTTTCTTGCACTGAAATAACAGACCCCTTGATATGCCTTCATCTTTCTTAAAATATCAGCTTGTTGTTTTATTTCGTCAGGCGACTTCCAGGCTTCAATTTTAGAGTTTTTATCTAATCGGTAAGTACCCAATCCACCATAAACAGGGGTGCCTGCACTATATTCTTGCCACCAATTAGCCAAGATGTTAAAATCGGCATTTTCATATCCTATATTAAAATATAGTTGAGGTAAAACATAGTCGAGCCAACCATTTTCCATCCATAAAAGAATGTCAGCGTGTAGATGATCATAATTAGTGTATCCATAGCTTTTTGTATCCGAACCTCGTGGATCTTCTCTTAAATTACGCCATACAGCATAAGGACTAATTCCAAACTTTACGTAAGGTTTCACCGATTTTATTTTCTCTCGTAACATTTCAATCACAATGTCAACATTCTCTCTTCTCCATGTCATTTTATCCTCTTCAGCATAACCTCTTGAGTGAAGTGAAAAGGAAAGAGAATCTTCGAAATCATTGTTGGGGTAGAAGTAATCATCGAAATGAATTCCATCAAGGTCATAATTCATAACCATATCTTCAATTACATTCACAAGAAACTCACGAGTTTCGGGATAAGCCGGATCGAAGTAGAGTTTTTTGCCATGTCTTACAAAAAGGTGGGGTTGTTGTTTATAAATATGGTCAGGAGACATGTCCACTAAGTTGGCAGTGTCTTGAGAAACCCTATATGGATTGAGCCATGCATGCATTTCCATACCTCGCTTATGAGCTTCTTCTATTGCAAATTCTAACGGGTTGTAGATAGGCTCTGGAGCTGTTTTTTGGTCTCCAGTAAGATAAATAGACCACGGTTCTAGCTTCGATTTATAGAAAGCATCGGCTGTGGGCCTTACCTGTAAAACAATTGCATTGAAGTTCATGCTTTTGAATAAATCAAGATACTCTATTAGTTCTTCTTTTTGTTGTTCTGACGATAATCCTGGTTTTGAGGGCCAATCAATGTTGTTAACTGTTGCTATCCAGGCTGCGCGCCACTCGTGTTTTCCGTCGTAAGTTTTTTTATCAGTCATCACGGTCTTGCATGATGAGAAGAAGAAAAAGAAAATTGCTAATGGAAGTATGGCTTTGTTCATAATTGTTTTTTTTGATAAGACAACCAATAAACAAAGATATAAAAATAAAGCTATATAGTTATCTATAGGCTTACATACCTTGGTTTTGGTTATTTTTATGTAAGTGTTAGTATCAAATAGTTGAATAAAAGCAATGAACAAACTTTTGCTGCAAACGTTAATAAATGTAGTAGCAAACGTTGATTTTTGAGGCTTTTTGGACTAATGCTACATTATTTCTCTTGAAAGTAGAGTAGTATTGCAATATACAAATTGAGATTAAGAATAAAGTTATTATAAAAAAAATAAAGGTTATGATTAAAAATAAATTCGGATTAATTTTTGCTGCAATTGGGATGCTTCTCATTGCATCAGCATGCAACATTGGTGATACTTCAAATAAACCAGTTACTGAGCAGGACAATACTAGTATGGTATCTCACGACAATAGCAATGCGATATCGAAGGCTATCTGCGTTTTAACCCCAACTGAAGGTAATAATGTAAAAGGGATAGTTACTTTTACACAAAAAGACTCTGGAATATTAATTGTTGCGGATGTTGAAGGTTTATCTGAAGGAAAACATGGGTTTCATATTCATGAGTTTGGAGATATTTCAAAATTAGACGGAACATCAGCAGGTGGTCATTTTAATCCTGACCACAAAGACCATGCTGGACCTGATAATGAAATAAGGCATGCCGGTGATTTTGGTAATATTATAGCAGACGAGAACGGAAATGCGCATTATGAGCGGGTTGATAGTCTTATATCATTTAAGGGAATAAATAATATAATTGGAAGAGCAATTATCATACATGCAGATGAGGATGACCTTGTTTCGCAACCTACTGGTGATGCTGGTGGGCGGGTTGCATATGGTGTTATCGGGATTGGCAAATAAGTAGAAAAGACCATTACATATTGCTGTCGTTAAATATTTCGATTAGGTTTGCCTAGTTATATAAACAAAACATCTATAAAACAAAAAAACGTTCCCGATTGCTCGAGAACGTTTTTTGATTATAGTATATAGTCTAAATAAACGACTTATTAATTAAGCATTAACTTTAGCCATGTGCTCAATAAGTTCTATTACTTTGCTTGAGTAACCCCACTCGTTGTCATACCATGCAACAACTTTTACGAAAGTTGGGCTTAATTGGATACCTGCATCAGCATCAAAGATTGATGTGTGTGCATCACCAATGAAATCGCTAGATACAACAGCCTCTTCTGTGTAACCTAAAATTCCTTTTAGATCGCCTTCAGAAGCTTCTTTCATTACTTTACAGATGTTTTCGTAAGTTGTTTCTTTTTCCAAACGAACTGTTAGGTCTACTACCGATACGTTAAGCGTTGGAACGCGAAGCGACATACCTGTTAGTTTTCCATCAAGAGCTGGAATTACTTTACCTACCGCTTTGGCAGCGCCTGTAGATGAAGGAATAATGTTACCAGTTCCTGCGCGTCCACCTCTCCAGTCTTTAGATGAAGGTGAGTCAACTATTTTTTGAGTTGCTGTAACAGCGTGAACTGTAGTCATAAGACCTTCTTTAATACCAAACGTATCGTTCAATACTTTAGCTATAGGAGCTAAACAGTTTGTTGTACAAGATGCGTTAGATACAAATTGGGTTCCTTTTTCGTATTTATCTTCGTTCACACCCAATACAAACATAGGAGTGTCGTCTTTAGAAGGAGCTGACATTATTACGTATTTTGCGCCAGCGTCGATGTGACCTTGTGCACTTTCCTTAGTTAAGAAAAGACCGGTAGATTCAACCACGTATTCTGCACCAACTGCGTCCCACTTCAAATCTGCTGGGTTTCTTTCAGCTGTAACACGAACTTCTTTTCCGTTTACAATAAGTTTACCGTCTTTTACTTCAACAGTTCCGTCAAATTCACCATGAACTGTATCATATTTTAGCATATAAGCTAAATAGTCAACATCTAGTAAGTCATTAA
>CAZIUT010000095.1:0-7143 GCA_964542545.1 uncultured Dysgonomonadaceae bacterium
AAATAGCCAGCCGTTTTTAAATCGAAAAGGTCTTGCATCTCTTTGCTGCTTTCGTATTTAAAAGTTGTACTCTGATATATTGGTAGTTGACATGGCTCTCCAGTTTTTGGTTGCCATCCGCTTCTAACACATTTTGTGTTTAAGTTCCACTTTTCTTCACTCATAATATTTTATATTTAAAATTTAATTTTCTTCATACTGACTCTGCAAAATTAGAACATATAGAATATATACGCAAATATTTTTTGAAATATGGATATATATTCTTACTGTATAATATTATGTAGTTTTTATTTCTAAGATAAATGGTGTGGTAATATATTCTATAGATTATTTTTCTAGTACAAATATGTTGTAACAGGATAATTGCTTATAGCTCACCTTATATTTGGGAGTAAAAAATAAGTATGGTAACTTTATATAGAATAAATATATGTATTACTTCAGTTGAAAAGATATTTACTCTATATTTGCAGCGAATGCTAGTTACGTAAACTATTAAACAATGGCAAAGTTAGACGATATAGATATAAAGTTATTAGAACTATTACAAGAGAATTCAAAATATACAACTAAAGAATTGTCTGCAAAAGTAAATCTTTCAGCAACTCCTGTATTTGAGAGAATTAAGCATCTTGAGCAAAACGGTTATATAAAGAAGTATACAGCTATACTTAATCCAGAGAAGATTCATAATGGTTTTAGTGTATATTGCAATATTAGACTAAAGAAACATAGCCAAGAGTATATGTTGAATTTCATTGCAGCAGTAAAAGAAATTAAAGAGATCACGGAATGCTATAATGTGTCGGGGGATTATGATTTTATGCTTAAAATTTATGTGCAAGACATGAAACACTATCAGCTGTTTGTGCAAGAAAAACTGGGTGTTATAGATAGTATAGGTAGTTTGCATAGTATTTTTGTTTTGAAAGAAGTAAAACAAACTTTCTCTTTGCCAATCTATTAAAATATTTTTAATTTATACTTTTACAGTACAAACTGCTTTATTATTTTATAGTTACGGTTTCTTTGATGGGGCTAATATTCATTTGTGCCTTTTAGCATAATATTATTTGGCCTAAATCATTTAATCTTTAATCTCACCACTATATTTTTCTATTACGCTCTCTAATACATCAGCAGCCTTAAGGATTAAATGGGCACATCCTTCGTTGTCCGTCAAGTTGACACCTTTTATTACACTGCAATTTGTATCTTGAAATTCACTTTTAAACTGTTTTATCCAATAGCGAGTTGTCTCTTTCAGTTTAAGGTTTTTTGTTGGCATATCTTCTGCAAACAGAACACCTATCACTGCTATTCCTCCAGTGAGCATGCCACAAGTGTTTTCAGTTTGCATTCCTCCACCAAAAGGTATAATCATATTTAAAGCTCTTTTGTCTAAGTTTAAATTATAATAATCATTAGCTCCGTTTAGTATCGCTTCAGCACAATTGTAGTGATAGAGTTTTCGCTGGTCTCCGTATTGTAATTCGTGGGTGATGTATGTTTTTACTTTGTTTCTTAGCATGACTGAATTAATTGTTAATTGTTAAGTGATTTTGCTACTCACTAACCAGTTATTTTTTCTTTCAACACCTCATAGCTATTAAAAAACGATCTCATTTTCTCAGCAAAAATCTTTAACCCAACAAAATCATAAACAATAGACCCATTGTGGTCGTCCATTTGCGAAGTAACATCTCTGTTGTGGGCAAGTGAGTTGCGAATATCGCTCACATCATCAATCTCTCTATCTGAGAGAGGGAGCAGGTTTTTATCGCTTGCAAAATTAAGGAGGTCGCGAAGGCTGAATGTTTGAAACTGGTTGGCATATTTCATCTGTCTTCTACTGTTTAGCAAGCTGTTCTTTTTTCTATGCCAGTATGAGTTATCTTCTTTTGCAGCTTTGTCGGCTACCCATGCTATAAAGTCGTCGTTTTCTAAATCGTTATCTATTAGCAATTGTCGCAGGTTTGATTCAAATTTGAGTATTGCCTTAAATAGCTCCACATTGATATAAATGTTGTTGTAATCTACTATATGCACCATGCCTTTTATGCGACCTCGCTCTACAATAAAATGGATTTCGTTGGGGTTGGGTTCTTCAAACTTATGGATAGTGGATTCGTCGAAAATAAAATCGGAAGCATTTACCGTGTACATATCTTCTAATCGCTTCTCCACAAAATGGTTGTCGACCAATTTATAGACCGATTTTTTATCTTTGCTAGGAAGGTGCGAAAAGCCATTTTTTGTGCAGTAGGCTATTAGCTTCTCTTCGTCTTGCGGGTCGTAATATAGAGGATTGAAGTTGGCAATGTTGGCTATGATTGCATACCTTAATTTATTGATCATATAGCACTCTTTTTATGCAAATATAGTAATTTAATGCTTTGCCCGTATACTTTTATAATGCTTCATTTACAATTGATGTAAGGTGCGAAGATAGCATCGAGGAATAATAAATAATAATCAATGATTTGATAGGAATGTTAATTTTAAAGTTGTATTTTTGTTATTAGTTTAAATAAATTTAGGTGTCAAGCAGTTGTATGTATGTGTAAAGAAATGAAGCATGAGATCACCGAGATATATTATTTTTTTTGTCTAAAACTTGAGGTTTTTAATTGGTGTAAGACATTGAAAAACAACAGTGATTTAATTCTTTAAAGGAAAAAATAATATGAAGTATTTTAGAGGTCTGATTTTTATAATCATCTTAGCAGGGGGGTGTGGACAAGAACAATTTAATGAAAAGGACTTTGCTGTTGCTATCGAGAATGGCAAACAAGCCAATGAAGGGTATGTGAGGAGTTTGAATTTGACTAAGGCTTGGCTTGAATATAGAGATTTGGAGAGCGGTTTGCTTCCAACAAATTTGATTGACCACAGAATAGATCTTTGGGAGGTTGAGAATTCTGCTGCCGACAACTATCCTTTTATGGTTTTGGCTTCCTACTTGTTGGATGATGGCATGTATAAAGGTGAAATGTTGGATATACTTCGTATGGAGAAGGAGTTAACTTCTCGTGTTCGTTCGCTGCCCGACACCTATCAGTTTTCGACCAAAGATTTTAAGCGTAAAGAACTCGATTTGAATAAGTTGATTTTTGGTGCTTCGGAGTATATAAAAGATGGTTTGTTGCCACTGTTAGAATATATTGGAGAGTCGCCTTGGAAAGAGCGCATGATGGAGATGTTGAACGATTTGCCTCATGTGTATAAAGTTTTTAAAGGTGATGACTTAATAGATGAACAAGGACGACAAAGTATCTATTTGACTGCATCGGAGGAGATAAATGGCGAAATGTTACAAATACTTTCAAGGGTGTATTGGATGACAGGAGATAAGGAGTATTTGGATTGGGCAATAAGTATAGCTGATTATTATCTTGGTGGTGAAAACGATTTGAGTGTTTCTGACCATTTAAGGCTAAGAGATCACGGGTGTGAAATAGTGGGTGGACTGAGCGAGCTATATGTAACACTTAGCTATGTGAACCCTGAGCTTAAACAGAAATATCAGGAAAGTTTATACCGATTGTATGACAGGATATTAGAAGTGGGCAGAAATGAGGATGGTATGTTTTTTAATGCTATTAATCCGAAAACTGGTGCTGTGTTAGACAGTATGATTGTGGATACTTGGGGTTATCTTTTAGATGGTTATTACTCTGTGTATTTGATTGATGGGAAAGAGGAATACCGGCAAGCTTATTTTGAAGCAATTGATAACTTAAACGAAAAGTATCGCAATTTTGCATGGGAGGGTACAAGTAGTGATGGGTATGCTGATGCAATAGAGGGTGCACTAAACTTATATAATCGTGAGCCTGTAGCTTTTCTGAAAGAATGGATAGATAGCGAGATAAAGGTAATGTGGAACATGCAAGCAGACGATGGAATGGTTGAAGGAATATATCCAGACGGCAATTTCACCAGAACTAGTATTATGTATAGTTTGTGGAAGTCACAAGGTGCTCATTGCTTACCATGGCGCAAGGATCTGAAGCTTGGTGCTGAACTAAAGGACGGTGAGTTATTTATTTCTATTAGTGCAGAGAGCCCATGGGAGGGCAAACTAACCTTTGACCGTGAGCGTCATAAGGAAATTCTTAATTTACCCATCGACTATACTCGTATTAATCAATTTCCTGAATGGTATGTGGTTGATAGAGAGCAGAAGTACGAGATTGTATCGTCGTCAAGTGAGCTGAGTGGTGTATACGATGGCAATCAGTTGATAGATGGAGTGCCTATTAGTATAAAAGATAGTAAACCTGTGTATATAAAAGTAAAGCTGGATTAATCCGTGTTATTCACGCTTTTAGCTTTGGGAAATATTGGGCGTAGAGCTTTGCCGGTGTAAAGAAAATACTTCGACCTCTTCAACAAGCTAAGAAACCGAATCTCAGCAACCGTGCTTCGAACCCTTTGACAGGAACTAAAGTTAAATGACTATTTATAATCAGATATAATAAGTAAATAACCTTTTGAATTTAGTTGCTTACATATACTTAAATGTATGAATACAATAAAAGGAAATGAAAAAATTGAGAAGGTGAAGATTGATAAACAATCTTGCAAGTAATAAAAAACAAAAAAACAAACTATGAAAATTAAGCCGCTTATTTTGTTCTTAACTGTACTGTTTTTCTACACATCGTGTAGCGATTCATCAGAACCTAAAGTTGAGGAAAAACCCCAAGTTCCACATATTTATATTAATACGGATGAAGGAGCTCCTATTGTTGAGAAAAACGTATATATAGATGCAAATATAAAGATTGATGGTGGTAATAAATATAATGATTTTGAGGGGCGTGGTGCTATTAGAGGAAGGGGTAATTCAACTTGGGAGATGCCTAAGAAACCTTATAGGTTTAAGTTAAACAATAAGGCCTCGTTGTTAGGTTTGGCAGGAGAGAAGAGTTGGGTCTTACTTCAGAACTATATCGACGCCAGTTTGATGGGAAATGCTGTTGCTATGAAAATTGGTCAGTTATTGGAGATGCCATTTACGCACCATATGATTCCAGTAGATGTTACGCTTAATGGTGAGTATATAGGTAGTTATATGTTTACAGAGCACAAAGAGGTGACAGAAAATCGCATCAATGTGGGTAAGGGTGGTTGGTTAATAGAACTGGATACCAATTTTGATGAGGAATTTCAGTTTTATTCAAATAACTACCAATTGCCAGTTATGATTCAGCATCCCGATTTAGGTAAGCTACCAGAAGCAGAAGCGCAATCTGTTTTTGATGAGATGAAGAGTGATTTTAATGCATTAGAAAATCTTATATTTGACGCTTCGTTTCCGAATAATAACTACTTGGACTATTTTGATGCAAAAGCTTTTGTAAATTTTATAATAGTATATACACTGACTTCTAATGGAGAGATTAATCACCCGAAGAGCACTTATATGTATAAGAAAAAAGGTGGTAAGTACAACATGGGACCTATCTGGGATTTTGATTGGGCATTTGGTTATGGAGGGGTGAAGGATTCTCATTTTAGGTCTCCCAATAGACCTTTATTTAGAACTGGCCAGGAAAAAGGCACCCTTTTCTTTTCTAGAATAGCACAAGATCCTGTTATTCAAAAGTTATATAAAGAGGAATGGGGGAAATTTAAAAATCAGAAATATCATATTCTTGTTGAATATATTAAAGAATATGCTGAAACGATAAGAGATACGCATGCAAAAGATCAAGAGCGTTGGGATCAAAGCTCGGGCAGTATCGATAAATATAGGGAGCAATTGCTTGATTGGTTAGAAAGCCGAGTTGCTTATATGGACTCAGTGGTAGCTGATTATTAGTTTACTATAGCACAAGTTGTAGATATGTGCTAATGCGGTAGCCTTATCGTTGAGCAATGAACAATAAAGGTTGTACTACTTTTTTCCTGAAGGAATACATCAGAGTCCCTATTTCAAGAGTGTTTTTTGATTAAAGTTGTTTAGTGGTTTTTGTTTGAAATAAAGCATAATGATGTAAATGAGGAGTGTTTTGTATAAATTGGTAGTTTATATCTCCTTATCCGCTAATATTTTATATTTTTGTATCGTATTTTATATTAAAAAGTAATGATTATGACAGAAGTATTAAAACAAATTGGTCTTAGACTGCAAGGATTGCGAGAGTCTTTAGATATGACCCAAGAGGAGTTTGCTGCATCGTGCAATATACCTATTGAAGATTATGTAGATTACGAAAATGGTGTGAAGGATATGACTATCAGTTTGATGAGGGTGATATCTGACAGGTTTGATATTGATACATCTATTTTAATGTTTGATGATGAGCCTAAAATGAGTAGCTACTTTCTGACGAGAAAAGGGAAGGGGATGTCTATAAATAGGGTGAAAACATATAAATATCAGACTTTGGCTGGCGGCTTTAATAATAGAAAGGCCGAAGTGTTTGAAGTGACAATAGAGCCAAGAGTGGCCGACTTACCATTGAATATTAGTAATCATGGTGGGCAAGAGTTTAATAGGGTGCTTGAAGGAAGAATGAGAATATTTATTGATAAGAAAGAACTTATTCTTAATGAAGGCGACAGTATTTATTTTGATGCCTCTAAGCCACATGGCATGCAACCAATGGATGGTAAGTTGGTGAAATTGTTAGTGGTAATTATATAAGTATAGATTGACGTAGATATTGATAAATATGATTGATAAATTTTTAAATCAGACAAGTTTTAGCTCTAACGAAGATTTTGCGGACAACTATAAAGTGAATGTTCCAGATAATTTTAATTTTGGCTATGATGTTGTAGATGAATGGGCAAAAAAAGCTCCCAATAAGAGTGCACTTTGCTGGGTGAATGATAAAGGAGAGCATTTTAAAGTTACTTATAAAGAATTGAAAGAGAAAAGCGATCAAGCGGCCTCTTTCTTTTTGCAACAGGGAATTAAGAAATTGGATATGGTAATGCTTATTCTGAAAAGAAGGGTTCAGTTTTGGTATGCAATTATAGGGCTGCACAAAATTGGGGCAATAGCTATTCCTGCTACTCATTTGCTTACAAAAAAAGATATTGTATATAGAAATAATGCAGCCAACATTAATGCTATTATAGCTGTTGATGACGATTTAGTGCTTTCGCATGTTGATGCTTCAT
>CAZIUT010000096.1:0-7111 GCA_964542545.1 uncultured Dysgonomonadaceae bacterium
ACATGGCGCGCATTGTAATATTTTTTTCGATACTCTTCTAGTATCTCTTTCACCTCATCTTCGGTTTCAATTGGAATAACATAAGAGATAAATTTACTTTTGCGCTCAGTAATGTATCCCTCTGCTATATTTTCTATGGTTTTATAACTATCATCCATAAATACAAAAATACAATCATTTATATAGAATACAGATTATTTGTAAACACATTAATGAAAAAACAGAAAAAAAACACCTTTTAAAGTGCTATTTTTCTGTTTTGAACAAAACTGTTTTTCTGAGTTTTATATAATTATTAGCCTATCCACATTTAGATGCACCACAATTACGGCATGTTAAACATCCCTCTTGAAAAACAAGTGTTTCGTGATTACACACAGGGCAAACTTCCTTCACTTCAGTTTCGTTCGGCAGATACCTCTTTAAAGCACGCTCAACACCATTTTTCCATGTATTAATAGTTTCATTATCGAGTTCTAAACCTGAAACAAGTTTTAATACCTGATCAATTGGCATGCCATAACGCAACACACCTGAAATTAATTTTGCATAATTCCAATACTCAGGATTAAACATCCCATCGAGTCCTTCTATTGTTATTTTGTATCCTCTTCTATTTCTAAACTGAAAATCGTAACGTTTTGCACCTTCACTATCATAAACCTTGATAACTGTTCCAGCTGTAACTCTTTTTGGAAGAAGGAGACCATCATCCTCATCAGCTATACCAGTAAAAATTTCATAAGGACGGTCATTTAATAGTCCAATAACTGCAATCCATTTCTCTTTATTGTTTTGGAAACGAATAATTTCTGCTGGCAACTCAGTTGGTCTTGAAGTTACAACTTTGGGAAGCTCGAAACAGTCCTCTTCCTTCTTTTCTTTTTCCTCGTCATTCGCAATTAACACACCTGCACGAGATCCATCTCTATATACAGTACAACCTTTACATCCACTTTTCCATGCCTCTAGATATAGCTGACCGACAAGCTCTTCAGTTGCACTACTTGGCAAGTTAATGGTTACACTTATCGAGTGATCAACCCACTTCTGAACTCTTCCTTGCATTTTTACTTTTTGCAACCAATCCACATCGTTTGCAGTAGCTTTATGATAAGGTGATTTTGCTACTAAATCATCTAACTGACTATTGCTATATTCTCTGTGGACAGAATGATTGTTAGCTTCCATCCAAGTGCGAAACTTATGATGAAACACTACATACTCTTCCCACGAATCACCGTTCTCATCTACAAAATCTATTTTTGATTTAACATCACTAGGATTAACTTTACGTCTGCGTTTATATACTGGCATAAAAACAGGCTCGATACCCGATGTAGTTTGTGCCATCAAACTTGTAGTGCCAGTAGGAGCAATGGTAAGACATGCAATGTTTCGTCTGCCATATTTCACCATATCGGCATATAGTTTTTCATCGGCATCTTTTAATCTTTTTATAAAAGGGTTGTTTTGTTCTCTATCTTTATCAAAAATCTCAAATGCACCACGCTCTTTAGCCAATTCTACGGACGATGCATAAGCATTTAACGCAAGATTCTTGTGAACTTCTTCTGAAAAATCTGTTGCTTTTTCAGTACCATAAGTAAGACCCATAGCCGCCAACATGTCTCCTTCAGCAGTTGTTCCTAAACCTGTTCTACGTCCTTGGAGGGTTTTTTTCTTTATCTTCTCCCATAAATGGCGCTCAGCACTTTTCACTTCTTCTACTTCTGGATCATTATTAATCTTTTCTAGAATCCTCTCTATTTTCTCAGCTTCTAAATCTATAATATCATCCATCACTCTTTGTGCTATTTTCACATGCTTTGCAAATAATTCAAAGTCAAAATAGGCATCTTTTGTAAACGGATTCACTACATACGAATAAAGATTGATAGCCAATAATCGACAACTATCATAAGTACACAATGGGATTTCTCCACAAGGATTTGTTGATACTGTTTCAAACCCAAGATCTGCATAGCAGTCTGCAACAGACTCATTAATAATGGTATCCCAAAATAAAACGCCTGGCTCGGCAGATTTCCAGGCATTGTGCACAACCTTAGACCACAGTTCTTTTGCTTTAACCTCTTGCGAATACTTAGGGTTTGTAGCTTTAACAGGATATTGCTGCGTATACATCCCATCAGTTTCAACAGCTCGCATGAAGTCATCATCAATTTTCACCGAAACATTTGCTCCAGTAACTTTACCTTGTTCCATTTTAGCATCTATAAAATCTTCTGAGTCTGGATGCTTTATAGAAACAGAAAGCATAAGCGCACCTCGTCGACCGTCTTGAGCAACCTCGCGAGTAGAATTTGAGTAACGCTCCATAAAAGGAACCAAGCCTGTTGAGGTAAGTGCTGAGTTTTTCACAGCAGATCCCTTAGGTCTGATATGAGAAAGGTCGTGACCCACTCCTCCACGTCTTTTCATCAATTGCACTTGTTCCTCATCAATACGAATAATACCACCATAGGAGTCGGCAGTGCCCTCCATACCAATCACAAAACAGTTTGAAAGTGAAGCGATTTGATAATCATTACCAATTCCTGTCATCGGACTACCTTGCGGTATTAAGTAATCAAATTTATTGAAAAGGTAAAACAAATCTTCCTCGTTAATAGGATTTGGATATTTATTTTCTATCCTAGCAATTTCTTTAGCCATACGCCAATGCATGTCACGAGGCGACTCCTCATAAATATTACCATCGCTATCTTTTAAAGCATATTTGCTAACCCAAACTTTAGCCGCCAATTCATCCCATTTAAAATAAGCATGTGATGCTTTGTAAGCTTCATTAAATGTGTAAATCCTTTTTTTCATTGATTATAGATGTTATATAATGTTTATTTATCAATTTACTTTTGTGCTTCACCTCCAATTTAGAAATGAAGTACAATGATAAAAAAAAGAATTGGAACTACCCAAAGAAAACCTTTTAAAATGACACAATTGTTGATAAGTTTTTAATAAAAAAACCTATTAGTATGACTTTAAGATACTTACCTCTTTGCGCAATAAAGATAAGCTTACACTTTTAAATATTGAGTTTTGAAGAAGTTTTAATTACATGAAACCTCCTATAAGAAAAGGGTGCCTTTTAGATTGAATCAACCCTCTCTTGTTTTTCACAAAACTGCACAAATACTTATCTACTCCAAGTATACATAAGTTTACAGCATCAATATAGGAAGCATGTAAAACACATGTGTGGAAATTATATGCACAGAAAATAAAACAAGTTTAGAATGGGTAGCCAATAGCGAAATGTAAAGCAAACTTATCAGAAAAATTTGGACTAAATAAGACAAACTTCTTTTCTAAGTCTGCAGGATCATAAGCCTTCATCCCTGCATCTAGCCTAAGCAACAAAAATCCTAAGTTTACGCGTAGTCCCAATCCATACGATACTGCAATTTGCTTGTAAAAATCGTCAAACTTAAACACACCTCCTGGTTGCCCTTCATACTCTTTGATTGTCCAAATATTACCTGCATCTACAAAGGTGGCTATTTCAAATAGTTCAGTTAGTTTATGCCTATACTCGACACTAAGGTCAAGTTTTATATCGCCAGTTTGATTCACAAAGTCTGCACGCATGGTGTCGTTTCGTTGATAAACCCCTGGCCCTAATGTGCGTGTACTCCACCCCCTAACACTATTTGCACCTCCACCAAAATATCTTTTCTCAAAGGGGAGAACAATAGAATTTCCGTATGGAACAGCAACACCCAATCCTAAATGAATAGCAAGACTATTTCTCTCGTCGAAAGGATAAGTTTGCGCAAAGTCGAAATCAGTCTTTATATACTCTGCATAAGAAGTGCCAAGAATTTCTTCATAGCCCTCACGATTAGTTTTGCTTCCACCAAGAGTAGTTGCTAAACGAGGTATTATACCAGCTAAGTCTACTCCTGCACGAATTCTAAAAGGATTTTTAGGTTGACTTCTTAATCCAGTGTTTGTATACAAGAAGCTATAAGCTGTACGTGCAATTAATTGATCTTTGTAGCTTTCACGCAAGATAGGATTGCTATCGTCACTCAAATATTCATCTGTGAAAAATTTAGACTTCCATGGCATTCTCACATAGTTTATATCTAGAGGTTCAACTGTATTGGTTAGCCTCCAATCCATACCTGACCATTGCAACTTAGATGATAGATTAAAGAACTGGCGCAGGTATTCTGGTCGTTTTTGGAAGTTGAGACCTACTGAGAACTCTGTTGAAGCTGAAGGTTGTTCCTTCAGACCCTTTAACAACCAAGGCAAAACAAGTTGAGGAATAGATAGGAAAGTTTCAGCACCATACTCATAGTAGTTCTGATCAATCAGATTGACCGATTCTGGCAAACTACCTGATGAAATAAACTCATATGCACCATTCAATCTTATACGCAAGCGCTCTGCCCCTTTGAATATATTACGATGTTCGTAAGTAATATTTGCAGCAACTCCCAAATCTCCTGCAGAGTTAGTTCCATCGACCCCAAATTGCATCCAATGTAAATTCCCGGGAGATATAGATATACGAAAATCAAGAAAGTTTGAATCGTTACGAACAGCAGGGAATAAATTAATATTTGTCTGGCTTACTGCTCCTAGCCCATTCAAAGAAGTATAGGTATGATCGACCAACCTATCTGCATACATTCTATTTTTACGCAAAAATGTGTTGTAATATATAGCTTTAGGCCTTAGGAACTCATTTTTATTCTGGATAATAGTTAAGCCCCTATACTTAATAGTGTCTAACTCATTGTGCTTAATACTATCATCGAGCTTTACAAGGTCAATTCCATTTAAAATAGTGGAATTACCCATATAGTATTGCTGATGTATCGTACTATCTGTAGGGTTAAGCAAGTTAACCGTTAAGTCAACCTGATGCGTGCCAACGGTAGTATCGGCAAGAAACTGGAAGTTGTCTTTAGAAAAGTCGTAAAAACCCCTATTTCTCAAATGACGAGCCATTTCGGAGCGTCCTTCTTCTAACACCTTTAAATCGAAAACATCCTCTATCTCAATAAAGTTTAGTTTTTTTGATTCTTTAAGTATCTTCAAAATAGTAGTGTCTCCAATATCATTCTCATAACTTAATATACGATATGGGTCATTGCCATTTACATCGTATGTCACATTTACTCTTTTCTCTTTTATATTTAATAATGTATCAACCGTAGCATTTAAGTAGCCCTTATTGTTTAATTCTAGTTTAATCTGCTCTGTTGAAATCGAAGTTAACCGTTCACTATAAAGTGTTGGTTTTTCTCCATACTTCCGAAGTAATCTATTCAGCCAAGTGGAGTCGTTTGGGGCAATATTATATAGGTGGAGTTTATACTTGCCTATTACAGGGATAGAAGCATTGGCCTCTTGTCTCAAAAAAGGCTCAAGCTCAGACGCTTTTACAGACTTAGTGTCTGTATCAATGTCAACCTTGTTTAATAGATAGCTCCCATCGGGCACCCTTTTAGTTGCATCGCATGCAACAAGTGCCAGTAATAAAAGCAGATAATATATATATTTTCTCATCTGATAAGATTCTGTTTTTTACGCCATAACATTTATGTGAAGGAAACATACATTATTTGATTCCTTATACTTTGACATAAGTACAAAACTAGTAATTTTTTTTGTGAATGATGGGATAAAAAAATCATTGAGTTAATAAATTCTGTGTTAGATTTAATAAAATAAGCAATTGTAAGCAATGAAAGTTGAATTTGTATCTAAATTAACTTTCAACTATATAATGTTTATCATAACATAGAGAAAATTTACAACTAATCAACATTAATAAAAAGACGTGTTTTACATTGCATTATTGTAGGTGCTTTTTCCAAAAAGGGTAAGATATATTATTTTTAAATCCCAATAGAAATTCCAATTCTTTAGATAATCCATATCATAATCAACTCTTCTCTCCATTTTCCAGAGTTCATCTGTCAGCCCCCTGTAGCCATTTACCTGAGCCCACCCTGTTACACCTGGTTTAACATAATGTCTAACTTTGTAATGATTAATTAACTCTGAATATTGATCGGTGTGTTTAAGCATATGCGGACGTGGCCCTACAACAGACATTTCACCAAAAATAACATTAAAGAATTGAGGCAACTCATCTATATTATATTTACGTAAAAAGGATCCAACTCTGCTAATGCGTGAATCATTTACCAAAGCCTGCTTTGTATCTGCATCCTCATTCACCTGCATTGTACGAAACTTTATACAATTAAAGACCTCATTATCTATACCAGTACGGAGTTGACGAAAGAAAACTGGACCTTTAGAATCAAGCTTTATTATAAGAGCAATTAAAGGAAATAACCAACTCAACAAAAATAAAATAACGACCGATGAAAACACAATATCAAACATTCGCTTCAATAATCGATTTGAGAAGTTATCCAACGGGATTTCTTGAGGATTGTATATAACCAAGGAGTTTACAAAGTCTGCATTATTCATCCGTTTTTCATTCCAATAAGTATTCATCATTACATACCTAGCTTTTAAACCTATTTTATTGCACGATGCTAAAAGCGTTCTAGAATTATCAACTTCAAAATATTTAGATGGGGTAACGAATATTTTTTCAATATCATACTTATCAGTTAAAGCTTCTATATCATCAATTTTACCTAAAACTGCTTTATCACTTTTATCATACTCATCATTATCAGCTATATAACCGATCAGATTGAATCCAAGAGTTGGGTTTTTCTCTATCAAATAGCCAAAGTAAACATCAGTTTCTCTCAATCCAAGAATAACAATATTATGCAGAAATTTCCCGTTGCTTCGTTTGTAGCCTAAATATTTGTATAGAGTATAAGAGATCGTCAATTTCAACAAATAAAACAAACCTACATATTGCATTAAAAATTGAGGTGAATAGTAATTTGGCAGAAACATCTGTGCTAACACAAAAAGGACTATAACGAAAGTAAACATTCGTAATGAAATATGCTTAACACGACTTTTGTAATTATCTAAGTAATAGTAACTTCTTTTTGAATATAATATATAAGCAATTACCTCAGCTATGGCTGCATGAAGAAGGAATAATCTTAGATCAGATTTAATAATA